>JAUVOZ010000050.1 GCA_030598885.1 Anaerolineae bacterium
GGCTTACGACCTACAGCACAGGCTCCCCAACCGGCTCAGCAGAGTAAAGGACATAGTATCGAAAATGACCTGCTTCGTGTAGAGGTAGAATCAGATGGTCGTCTCACATTGATTGATCGGCGAAGTGGCGCCGTCTTCCCCGGCACGCTTCGATTCAGCGACCAAGCCGATCGCGGTGACAGCTACACATTCTGCCCACTTGAAGCTGATGAACCTATAGAAAAAACCAGTGCTCCTCATCAGGTGCGTCGCCTGATCGACGACTACGAGCAGATGCTGGAGCTGGATATGCACTTTCGCTTGCCGGCTGGTCTGACCGAGGATCGAAAGGCCAGGTCCGATAGATTAGTAGACATGCCGGTACATGTGAGCATTCATCTTATGACCGGCATCCCTCGCGTAGACCTGCAAATCACTCTCGACAATCAAGCTGAAGATCATCGTCTACAGATGCTATTCCCTTTGCCCTTCGAGGTGACTGAAGCCGACTATGACGGTCACTACGAAATTGTTCACCGAGCTACATCCCTCTCCTCTGGTGAGCCAGACTGGGCTGAGCAGCCAGTCATGGAGGTGCCTATGCGCAATTTCGTCGCCGCTATCGGTGATGTTGGTGGATTGATTATCGCCTCACGTGGACTTCGTGAATCTAGCGTCTCTCCGGAAGGGGTTATCGCCGTTACCCTCCTCCGATGCTTTGGTTGGCTCTCACGAGATGATTTGGCTACACGCAAAGGTGGCGCCGGACCCCAAATACCCACACCGGGAGGACAGGTTCCCGGCAAACACACCTTCCACCTTAGCTTGATCCCCTTCGACGGCGACCTGCATTCAGCACGCGCTCAAGCAGTGGCTTTCCAGACAGCGCTTCGGGCAATTGGCACTACAATTCATACAGGCAAACTACCATCATCGGCGTCACTTTTATCCATCGACCATCCAGCATTCGATCTTTCAACCGTCAAGACATCCGAGGATGGCCAGGGGTTGGTGATCCGTGGGGTGAACCTCAGCCACCAGCCATTGAATATCAACACTCGTTGCCAACTTCCAATCCGATCGGCGAATAAAGCACGTATCGACGAAACACCGCTGGAGATGCTTCCAATTGAAAAAAGTTCTCAACTAAAGATGGAAATCGGACCACACGAGATCATCACTCTGCGTCTGGACCTTGATCCACCTCAAACCAAAAGATGACCCTCACCAATACCAACATAATCAGGTCAATCGACTGTTCAGAGGACATAGTGGAGGAGCTTCCCGCGAGCCCTAAGCTCGCGGGAAGCTCCTCCACTTTTCTTAATCACCAATGTGATATTGATAAAACAAATCCACCGTCAGATTGGTCATTGCGGTGGCGAATGGCCAGCGATCTTACAGCAGGCTCAGCGGTACAGACCTTTATTCATGATGATCTCAGCCACCCTCGGTGGGACCAGGTGGCGGAAAGGCTCCCCTTTACTTACTCTACCGCGGATATCCTGGGCGGAGCACTCAACCAGTGGTGCATCAAAGAAATGCACCTTCTTAGATATGCCGGGCAGATCTACCTCCAACGCATGCATATCAACCACCACACCTGGACGCTCCATCACTCCCAACTTGGTACAGATCTCCAGGAAACCTTTAGGATCAAGCCATTTGGACAGGTCGTTTAACGAATCAGCACCCATCAGGTATACAAAGTCGGCTCCTTGGTGACGTTCGACCAACCAGCGTAATGTATCAATCGCGAAATGTGGTCCTGGCCTGTCTATATCAGCCTGTGAGAGTTCGAAGTAGGGTGTATCACCGATTGCCGCCTGAACCATTGCTACTCGATACTCGATCGGTGTGATCGGCTCTGCCAGCTTATGAGGTGGAACAGCGGTAACCACCCATAATACCCGATGTAGATCCAGGCTTCTTCTTCCAAAATCAGCCAGAGTGAGATGGCCGATGTGTGGCGGGTCGAAAGTGCCGCCCAAGACGCCGATTAATCTAGCCATTCCATTTCATACTCTCCGATACGAACGGTGTCACCAGACTGTGCACCGGCTTGACGGAGCGCATCTTCGACGCCCAAGCGGACTAACAGACCCTGGAAACGGCGTACAGCTTCTTCATATTCCCAATAGGTCATTTCAGCCGCGCGCTCGATCGCTGCTCCTGACACTCTCCATGCACCATCTGGCTCGCGGGTGATATCGAATTTGGCGCGATCAGGCTCTGGTCTATAGACGGGCAGGTCTTCGATTTCCACCTCAACTGGTGGGACTTGTTGCAGGGCTTTATACGCCGCATACAGTAACTCCCTCAACCCATCACGGGCAAGCGCTGAGATAGCGAAAGGCTGGAAACCAAGGTGGCGAAATTGCTCTTCAAGCTCAAGCCAACGGGACTTGACCTGCGGGAGATCAAGCTTGTTGATCGCAACCACCTGTGGCTTAGCTGCCAGAATCTGGTCAAAAAGCGCTAGCTCCGCATTCACTTGAGAGAAATCAGCTACAGGGTCAATGGATGCACCGTCGATCAGATGGATCAGGATCCGTGTTCGTTGGATGTGGCGTAAAAAGGCGAAGCCCAAACCCGCTCCCTCGTGTGCTCCCTCAATCAGACCGGGGATATCAGCCAGCACTAGGGAGATTTCATTGTCAAGATCAACCACACCGAGGTTTGGCTGAAGCGTAGTAAACGGATAAGCCGCGATCTTTGGACGCGCGTTAGTTACCGCTGCTAACAAAGTAGACTTACCGGCGTTCGGCACACCGATGATTCCGATGTCTGCGATCAAGCGTAATTCAAGTTGCAGCCAGCGTTCATGGCCAGGTTCGCCCTTCTCGGCAACCCGGGGCGCTTGGTTACGAGACGTAGCGAATCGAGCATTACCCCGACCTCCACGTCCTCTGTGGCAAACTATTAATCGCTGTGCTGGAAGAACCATGTCGCCTAGAATCTCTCCTGTCGCATCATCACGCACGATGGTTCCTGGAGGCACAAGGATTACCTTATCAGCACCTTTTCTACCGGTCTTATTATTACTTCCCCCTCGGTTTCCGTCTTTGGCACTAAAATGACGTTTACGACGGAAGACAGACAAGGTATTCAACGTTGGAGAGACCTCAAGAATGACATTTCCACCTTTGCCGCCATCTCCACCATCCGGCCCTCCGCGAGGGATATGCTTCTCACGTCGGAAGTGGACTACGCCGTCCCCTCCCCTCCCGGAAGCCACAAAAATACGTGCCTCATCAAAGAACATGTTTCACCAACGGAAAATATATTTGATCCACTAATATTATGATTATACCTTGCCTAAAACCGATGAACATGACAGCTTTACTCACGCCGCACAATTCCACCACCGCTGAAGCTTACTAAAATTATCGACCACCATTTCATCCGGGATCCTCGACATGGGCGAATTTGCGTGCACGGGTCTCATGTGATAGATTCACGCGATTGGATTTGACCAACCACGGAGAGTTGTATGTCCCCACCTGGCGTTCCGGACATCGTTGTGGGTCGCTTGCCTATGTACCTTCGTGAACTTACCAAGATGGCAGAGGAGGGTAAGGAGATTACCTCATCCCAGGAACTTGGAAAACGATTGGGTATCTCTTCCACTCAGATTCGCAAGGATCTCTCACAGTTCGGCGAGTTCGGCAAACAAGGCACTGGATACAACATCAACTTCCTGATCATACAGTTGCAGATCATACTGAAAGTAGAGGATGTTTGGGATGTCGTCTTGGTAGGAGCTGGCGACCTCGGCCATGCAATAGCCAACTATGGCGGTTTTTCCGATCGCGGCTTCCACCTTAGCCTGATTTTTGACAACGACCCCAAAAAAATCGGCCATCAGGTGGGCTCCTACATCGTCAAGGATGTGAGCTCTTTGGTAAAAGATATCCGCGCCAGAAATATCCGTGTAGCCATGTTGGCAGTGCCGACAGTTGATGCCCAGACTGTGACCGATAGGTTGATTGAGGCGGGCATCCATGCCATCTTATGCTATTCACAGACTTCGATCCGCGTACCCGAAGGGGTGAAAGTAGAATACATCGACCCTGTCCTCCACCTGCAACACATGACTTATTACCTGCCTTAACCGATCCCTGCCCGCTACTTGTTCGCGGAAGTTGTGATTTCACCGGTTATCGCCCGGATATTAAAAGCTGCATACTTTCTCAAGCACGCAGCTAATATTTAAAACACCCGGGATGTGATGCCGGTCTTTAGATCTCCGGCAACGATCGGCGTAACCTCTCCAGCATTCCAAGACCCCGAGCTGCCCCTTTGGCGATGCAAGCAACCGGTTCTTCCGCCAGATACGCTGGCACGCCGGTTGCGCTAGTGAGCCATTTGTCGATGCCCCGCAGCAATGAACCTCCGCCGCAGATCAGCATCCCTCGATCAATAATATCCGACGCCAATTCCGGTGGCGTGTGCTCCAATACATTTCTCACCGCCGAAAGCTGTAATTGAAGTGTCTCTTGTAGCGCCTCGACAACCTCGCCGGTGGTGAGCGTGATCGGACGCGGCAGACCAGTAACCTGATCCTGACCTTGAATCTCGATTGTTCGCTCCTCGTCTTGTGGTATGGCCGCGCCTATCCGGATCTTGGTTTCCTCCGCGGTTCTCAATCCAATGATCAGTCCGTACTTCTTACGGACGTAAGACACAATAGCCTCATCCAGCTTCATTCCGCCTATACGGGTTGCATCCTCAGAAACGATCCCACTCATGGCGATAACCGCCGCCTGGGTCACTCCACCACCTAGATCCACCACCATGTTCCCTGATGGCGTTGCAATCGGTAACCCGACGCCAATAGCCGCGGCTAACGGCTCTTGAATGAGGTAGACCTCGCGGCTACCTGCATGCAGAGCTGCTTCGTGCACCGCACGGCTCTCAACGCTGGTCACACCTAATGGAACGGTGATCATCACCCGCGGTTTGAACAGCCTGGTTGGCCCACATACCTTCTCGACGAAATGTCCCAACAATCGATGGGTGACCTCAAAGTCAGCGATCACCCCGTCGCGGAGGGGCCTAGAAACTTCGATTCTCTCTGGCACACGACCATCCATCTCGCGCGCCGATTGACCGACATCCACAATCTTCAATTCCTCAATATCAATCGCGACGACGGTCGGTTCATAAAGCACGATCTCGCCCCCATCACAGATCAGTGTGTTGACCGTGCCCAAGTCGATCCCCAGATCCTTGCCAAATATGGGCATCGAATTACGTCTCCTCCCTGAATGTTGTTTGTGGTCGACGGCAGAAATGATTCAAGCTGTAAATCCAGACACTGTATCCGCATCTAAGCGTTTGACTAATTCGATCAACAGCGTCAATGCTCGATCGTAATCCTCACGGTGTATGATGGCACTGTGAGAGTGTATATGGCGCGCTGGCACCCCTATGACCACCGTCGGAACACCGGTTTTATGCAGGTGGATAGCACCGCCATCAGTGGCTCCACCTTCGATTAAGGACATTTGCAGTGGAATTTCTAGCTCCGCCGCAGTCAATATCACCAGGTCGCGCAGCTTGAGGTTGGGTATCATTCGCCGATCGTAAAGTAGAACCGATGGTCCTTTCCCCAGTTTGATCGACGACTGCTCCTCCTCGATGCCGGGGACATCACCAGCGATATCCGATTCCAGGACGATCGCCACATCCGGATTGACGGCTTCCACTGAAGTGCTGGCTCCGCGCAATCCAACCTCCTCCATGACAGTGGCTACACCAACGACACGATTAGGTGAACCAGCCTCTTTTAATGTCTGCAGCGACTGGATCATAAGAGCTGTGCCAACTCGGTCATCGAAAGCTTTAGATAGATAGGTCTTTGGGTTTGCCAGGATAGTGAAGTCCGCCTGCGGCACGACCGGATCGCCGATGCGTACACCCGCATCTTCCACCTCTTTGAGCGATGTAGCACCAATGTCGATGTACATATCCTTCTTTTCGACTACTTTCTTGCGCTCTTCATCGGTCAACAGGTGGGGTGGCTTTGCGCCTATCACACCCACTACTGGCCCTTTGTGGGTTTGTACCACCACTCGATGACCTAGCAGAACCTGGTCGAACCAGCCGCCCAAGGGAAGGAAGCGTAGAAATCCCTCTTTGGTAATATGCTTGATCATAAAGCCAATTTCATCTATGTGGCCGACCAGCATCACCCTCGGAGTTTCAGGGGTATCAGAGAGCGTACAAATCAGGCTCCCAATATTATCCTGCGAGAGGTCGCCAACCTTTTCCAGATAGGTTTTTACAACCTGGCGTACCTCTGCTTCATGACCGGGGACGCCATTGGCTTCGGTAAGTTTCTTAAGTAAGGCGGCTGTTTTGTCCATATTAAACCCTAATTTCACACCTTCAAGTGGTTAATGACGGAATGATACCCGAAGGTATTTGTTTTGTCTAGCTGCCCGTCGTGGTGGAGCCAATGTGATCACGAGGATATGTTCTTTCCAGCACTAAATCTGAATAGAAGTTCCTAAACGCGGCACTAATTATTTTCTAGGCAGATCTTGGATTCACGGTCGCGCGAAGAACTTCAAGGCTAACATGACCCGTTCTTCAATATCCTGAGGCGCGCTGTCAGGGATAAACTGCACGGCTGCTTGTGCCTCAACCAAGCTATACCCAAGCGTAGTCAACGCACTCAACACCTCAGTATCGACCTCACTTGGGATACCAACGTCTTCTAAAGGTGCCATCAAACGATCCTTAAGGTGAAAAATTATCTTCTGCCCTGTCTTTCGCCCAACTCCGGGCACCCTCGCCAGGACTTCAGGCTGATCTCTTGCCACTGCACCGCGCAATACATCTGGTGAAAGATTAGATAGTACAGCCAATGCAAGTCGTGGCCCGACACCCCCGACTTGCATTAATAGCTCGAATAACTCCTTTTGTTCAAGGGTGCTGAAACCATAGAGACTCAACGATGATTCTCGGACCACAAGATGGGTAAGCAAGAACAGTGGTTGCCCGACTTCGGACATCTCTTCGAGAACTGAGCGTGGAACAGCCACGAGCAATCCGACGCCTCCCACTTCGATAGTGAGCTCATCATCCCCAATGTGCTGAACAACACCTCGCAATGATGCGATCACAAAGACTCCTCCAGATGGCGTCGTGTTTGGCTAGAATGAAGATGGCAAATCGCTACAGCCAGTGCATCTGCAGCATCATCCGGTCGGGGGATGGTTTCCATATTTAAAAGAGTCTTAACCATTTTTTGTACCTGTATCTTATCCGCCCCGCCATATCCCACCACAGCTTGCTTGATCTCCCGTGGCGTATACTCATCCACCGGAACGCCGGCTTGAGCGATCGCCAACAATGCAACCCCTCGCGCCTGCCCCACTGTAATCGCCGTGGTAACGTTCTTTTGAAAGAACAATTGCTCCACCGCCCCACTGTCGAGTCGGTGGAGAGTAAGCAGGGTAGTCAAATCGTCATACAGCTTCACCAGACGCTTTGACATACACTGATCAGATGGCGTAGTGAACACTCCGTAATCAACCAGTTCCAGTTCACCCCCCTGTATCTGACGAACCAACCCATAGCCTGTACTGGCTGTTCCCGGATCAACACCGATAACCAGCATACAACCCACATTTCCAAGCGGCTTGAGCCTACGCAGCCTCAAGTAAGGAGACTGCTTCCTCGGTGATGTCGAGATTGGAATACACCTGTTGCACGTCAGTGAGATCTTCCAAATCCTCGATAAGGCGCATCACCTTGATCGCTTTATCTGGTGTTAATTGAACTACTGTGTTGGGCAGCATTCGTATTGCAGTCTCATCTGGACGGATTCCAGCGTGTTGCAGTACGTCGTTGACTTCTTTAAAAGCTTTCACTGGTGCAATAATTTCGATGTCATCGTCACCGAGGGTGATATCGTCGGCACCGGCTTCAACTGCCAGCTCAAAAATCTCTTCCTGATCGTGATTCTCAGTCGGGAACGCGAAATAGGCTACTCGTTGGAATTGCCATGCAACCGCGCCAGCATCAGCCATATTCCCACCCAAGCGGGTTAGTACGTGCCGAATATCAGCCACTGACCGATTACGGTTATCGGTGACAACGTCGATCATAAGGGCGACGCCATGTGGAGCATAACCTTCATATAGGATTTGTTCTAATTGAGCGTCCTGTTTATCTTTTCCCGTCCCCCGGTTTATCGCCCGCTCTATGTTTCCTTTAGGCATATTGTTGTTTTTAGCCCGTTCAATCGACAGCCGGAGGGCGAAATTTGTCTCCGGATCGCTCCCACCCTTACGGACCGTAAGAGTAATTTCGCGCGCCAGCCGGGTGAACACCGCGCCGCGCTTGGCATCATTGGCAGCCTTTTTCCGCTTAATGGTTGACCATTTTGAGTGTCCAGACATCGCCCAACCTTCCATGCATACAAAATAGATGATATGTGTCTATTGACACTTATCTCGGAGAGATTGTAGTTAGATTATAACATCCGGACTTTCCGACCAACAAATCGAGATGCTGAGAAGACATTTTATTGCCAAAGACTTGCACAAAAGATGAACTAGATGTTGGTTGATCAGCAGATTGGTCAGGCATCTGCCACGAGCAGACGGTTCAGCTTACGCAGAGTGTCAACACTCTGTCCACGGTAGTGGTTATTGGCGTACACCAGAGTTAGGGGAGATGCGGTTTCCAATTCCACCAAGCGCGGCACCCACTCTGACAATTCAGACTCGGTATAAGTGTAGTCGTATCTCTCCCATGCGTGGTCGTGTTTCCACCAGCGTGCGGCATTACGACCATGGAAGCGGACGTAAGCCACAGGACCAGTTGCTCGCACTACTGGTGGCATTAACCCTTTCAATGGGGGCTCATCAACGCAGCAAAACCCAAGACTTAAACTCTGCAACAATTCAAAAGTTTGTTCCGATACCCAAGCGCTATCACGGAATTCGACCACTAGAGGGATCTCAGGCAAACCCTCACGGAATTTGCACAAGTAGTCACGATTGCTGGGCGTTGGATGAAAGGAATGGGGAAACTGCGCCAGCACACAGGTCAGCTTCCCGGATTCGATCAGCGGCGCGAGGCTTTGTTTAAAAGCATTGAAATCCGGTTGTTTCCTCTCATGGGTCAAACCTCGGTGAGCTTTGACCGAGAATGTGAAATCCTCCGGCGTGCGCTCCACCCACCCGGTAGCAGTCTTTGAAGAGGGGAGGCGATAATAGGTAACATTAAGCTCGACAGTATTGAAGAGAGTGGAATAGTACGGCAACCATTTCCACCGGGGCAAATCCTGCGGATAGACCTCCCCAATCCAATCCTCATATGAGAAGCCAGAGGTACCCAATCGAATCATGGCTGCAACACTCCCGCACCGTTAATACGACTATGCTTCATATCGAGCAGAGCCTGATTGGCGTCTTCAAGAGCGTAGGTTCGAGTGGTAACCCGTACAGGTATTTCAGATGCCAACTGGAGGAACTCCACCCCATCACGACGAGTTGCGTTGGCAACACTGCGCAGTGTACGCTCGCCATAAATCAGGCGATAATCCATCTCAGGGATCGGGCTGAGATGGATGGCGTTGATCGCTAGCGTTCCGCCAGGTCGAATTTTCTCAAGGATAACCGGCACCAGGTTTCCTACCGGCGCGAACAGGATGGCGCGGTCTAAGACCGCCGGCGCTCGGTCCTCGGACCCTCCTACCCAAACCGCGCCCAGCTCTCGAGCCAAGCGACGATGACTATCGCTTCGGGTGACTACGTAGACCTCACACCCCCAGTGAATGGCGACTTGTATCGCCAGATGAGCGCTGGCACCGAAGCCTATCAATCCCAAGCGTTCACCAGGTTGCAGGTCGGATTTATGAAGTGAGCGGTAACCAATGATACCGGCACACAAAAGGGGAGCTGTTGCTTCGTCGTCGAGGTCTTCCGGAAGAGGAAGAGCATAGTGGGCATCAGTCGCCATTAACTCCGCATAACCCCCATCAACATGGAAACCGGTAAATCGAGCCTGCTGGCAGAGGTTTTCCTCTCCCCGGACGCAATGCTCGCATTTACCACACGCATGATTAAGCCACGGCACACCAACTCGGTCCCCGACCTGCCAATCCTCTACTCCACCTCCAACATCCTCGACCACACCGACGACCTGGTGTCCGGGAGTGATCGGGTAACTGGGAGGGATGATATCGCCCTCAACAGTATGTAGATCCGTGTGGCATACACCACAGGCTCGGACGCGTAATAATAATTGCCCTGGACCTACCTGTGGCCGGGGCAATTCGATTAGTTGCAACGGTGTGCGCTCGATGAGGCTGGGCTCAATCAAACGAACCGCTTTCAATCCACCTCCTTGGCAATGAAATCCTCTGTCATCTGGCGGGCGATATCGTCAGTGAACTGTTTCGGTGGGGTCTTCATGAAGTATGCCGACGGGGCGATAATCGGTCCGGAAAGTTTGCGGTCAATTGCTAGTTTGGCACAGCGGACGGCGTCGATCACTACGCCGGCTGAATTCGGTGAGTCCCAAACTTCCAGTTTCATCTCAAGATTAAGCGGCACATCACCAAAAGTCGTGCCCTCCATGCGGATATAGCACCACTTGCGATCCGTCAACCAAGGGACGTAATCGCTGGGACCGACGTGGATGTCGTCCTCTTTCATATCATATGGTATCAGACTGGTTACCGCGCCCGTTTTGGATATTTTCTTAGACTGCAGCCGTTCACGCTCCAGCATGTTATAAAAGTCCATATTCCCACCAAAGTTGAGTTGGTAAGTATGGTCAATGTGCACTCCACGGTCGTTGAACAGGGAGGTCAAAACTCGGTGGGCGATAGTGGCACCTACTTGGCTCTTGATGTCATCCCCGATGATCGGAAGCCCCCGCTCACGGAACCGACCCGCCCAGTAATCCGAACTAGCGATAAATACCGGAACACAATTTATAAAAGCGCAGCCGGCTTCCAGCACTTGCTCGACATACCACTTGGTGGCCATCTCAGCTCCCACCGGAAGGAAGCTGATTACAACATCGGTCTTGGTATCCTTCAGGATTCCTATGATGTCATCCGTCTTGCCGGGGGCCTTCTCAACCACCTCAGCTAAATATTTACCTATCCCATCGTGGGTCATTCCACGGTGGACTGGTACCCCAAGATGTGGCACTTTAGAGAATTTTACAGTGTTGTTCGGATGCGCGAAGA
>JAUVOZ010000111.1 GCA_030598885.1 Anaerolineae bacterium
AGACTGGGCTCGACTGGATTGGATCCCGTAGCCCTTCGACGGAGCCTGTCCCTTCGACTATGCTCAGGACGATGCCTGAGCTTGACGAAGGGCTCAGGACCTTCGGCGAAGCGGAGTGGGCATGCCGCCGACGGTCAGGCGTGGGAGCCTGACCTGCTGGAGAATTAGGTGAGAAATGTGGGTATTGTATCCTGCTCCGATGTGGTTGAGGTCAATGTAAAGAAAATGTAATTACCCACATGATTTGGAGGAGAACCAAATTTCTTACACACCATATTCGAGGAGTATAATGCACCTGGTTAAAGCTCAAAAAGTATTACCAAAATCCTCATCATAAGGAAAGAAACCATGTCTGATCCTCGCATCGTTAACTTAGCCCGCACACTGGTTCAGTATTCGACCAAGATCAAGCCGAAAGACCGGGTGGCTATCGTTGGCGAATCCGTTGCAGCTCCTCTTATCCGGGAGGTTTACCGTGAGGTGTTGCGCGCCGGTGGCTTCCCTCATCTTCTACTCCAGTTGGAAAGAATGGAATATATCCTGTTCGCTGAGGCCAATGACGACCAATTATGCTACATCTCACCATTCGAGAAGATGGTGATGGAAGAGTTCGACGCCATGGTTGCCCTTCGCAGCCAGTCGAACACACGCAATCTGAACAACATCGATCCTGCTCGCCAGAGTATGCGTGCCAAGGCCAGGACCGATCTGATGAAGACATATTTGGAACGCAGCGCCACGAAAGAATTTAGGTGGGTCCTGACGATGTATCCCACTCAGGCCTACGCCCAGGACGCCGAGATGAGCCTGGCTGAGTTTGAGGATTACGTCTATAGCACTACCTATGCTGACACTGAGTCTCCCGTAGCCGAGTGGCAGAAGATACATGACTTTCAACAACGCCTGGTTGATTGGTTGGTCGGCAAAAAATATGTGGAGGTTAAAGGACCTAATGTCGATTTGAAGCTTTCAATTGACGGTCGCACCTTCGTCAATTCCGATGGCGAACACAATATGCCAAGCGGTGAGATTTTTACCGGTCCGGTGGAGGAGTCGGCGAATGGATGGGTGCGTTTCAGTTATCCTGCCGTCCATCAAGGCCGTGAGGTGGAAGGGATCGAACTACACTTTAAGGACGGCAAAGTAGTGAAAGCCTCTGCCAAGAAAAACGAAGATTACCTGCATAGCATGCTCGACACCGATCCGGGTGCCAGATATCTGGGCGAGTTCGCTATCGGCACCAACAAACGGATTAACCGTTTCATCAAGAATATCCTGTTTGATGAGAAGATTGGCGGTACGATCCACATGGCTGTGGGGGCTGGCTACCCTGAAACTGGCTCAAAGAATCAGAGTGCCATCCACTGGGACATGATCTGCGACATGCGCGACGGCGGTGAGATCATTATCGATGGCGAGTTGTTTTACCAATCGGGAGAATTCAAGATCTAACGATCAAGTATTGTATTGCTACCCCGGTTGCGGCTCCTCGGTTGCCTGGCATACCGCCTCACGAATCAGGCTTCGTCTGTACGACCTGAGCGACACATCATAGCGCCCTGGAGAGCACCTCATGCATCTCCTCGGTGGTGAGTGTGATGGGGTTAGCCCGCATGCTGCTGGCCACCCGGGCCTTCTCAATCATGATAGAGAAGTCCGACGGAGTAAATTTATAGGACCCTAACTTGGGAATTTGTAGTTCCAGACACAATTCCTCAACCCAAGTTACGCCCTCCTCGTCACTAGCTTTGGGGTTTCCGGTCAGGATTTGAGCCACTTCGGTGTAACGTCGCAATACGTGGCTATTTGGCTCTCGTTCTGATAGGGCTTTGATGTTGATCGCCATCACATGGGGCAGGAGGCAGGCACAAACTGCGCCATGCGGCGCGCGATACATGCCTCCGAAGGGTCCAGCAAAACCGTGGACTGCCCCCAACCCTGCGTTGGCCAGGGCTAAACCTCCTAGCAGGCTGGCTAGAGCCATGTCCTCCCGTGCATCTGTATCATCCCCGTCATGGTAAGCGCGGTGCAGGGAACGAGCAGTACGTCTCATTCCCTCCCGGCATATGGCATCAGCTATTGGATTAGCCCGGCGTGATAGATAGGGTTCGATAAGCTGGGTCAGCGCGTCCAGGCCGGTGCTGGCCGTGACTGCTGGTGGCATGCTGTGCGTTAGCTCGGGGTCGATCAACGCCAGGCGGGGCAGCATATGTGGGCTGCGCAGGCTGACTTTTACCCGATGTTCGGGAGACGCCAGTACGGCATTTCGGGTGACTTCCGCTCCGGTGCCGGCGGTTGTCGGGATGGCGATGTAGGGCACCGAGGGTTGGGTTAATGGTTTTCCTCGGCCAATGACTTCAATGAAGTCAAGCGGGTCGTCGCCATTGGTCAGCAGAGCAGCGATGGCTTTGCCGGCGTCGAGAGGGCTACCGCCGCCAAAGCCAATGATTAAGTCACAAGCCTCCTGACGCGCCAAACGAGTCCCAAGGTAAGCCGTTTCTACTGTCGGCTCGCCATCTATACTGTACGGGACCCAGGCTATTCCCGCTTCAGCCAATTGATCGAACAGTGGAGCGGCTCTATACATCGTGCGACCGGTAACTACTAGGGCACAGTGACCGAGATCGGCAGCGATAGGTCCAATTTCCTTCAGCATGCCCGATCCGAAGAGAATCCGACTGGCGGTAGCGAACTCGAAGCGCATGGTTTACCCCCAACCCTCTTCGTCAGGAAATATATTAGTGTACTTCACGCTGCTGCGTGGCTCGGCCATCATTTCAGACACCGCGTCACGCCAACGTCTATAATGTTCAGTTTCCTTATGCTTAGCTGGATCCTCCAATGTTCGATAGACCTCTACTAAAACGAAGCGGGAGGGGTCATCCTGTCTCTGGATAACATCGAAACGTGCTACGCCTGGTTCCTGTACACTATTGCGGGCGTTTTCAATCGATGCCTGCTTGAAATCGTCTTTCAACTCAGGCTTGACGTGAACGTGAACATGGACGATGAACATTTTTAGCTCCTTAGAAAATTAGCCTCTATATTGTAGATCAATCTATGACTTAAATCAGGTAATTGGGATGGTGGGTTGTGTCTTCAATCAGGGCGATGAGAACCGAATGACGCATGTAATTTTACTTAGGATGTAAAGAAAAGGAATGGTGAGGATGAGGGAGCCGGTCTTTGGGTTAATCCGCTTTGTTGTTTTGCTTCTACTTATATGCGTAATGGACCATGGTACGGCTTTCTCTTAAGCGTTTGGGTATATGGATTGGCGCTTGACCTTTGTGACGTGGGCTAAATGAATGATAGAACGATCGTCCGGATGCTCAGAGCCATGATCAATAAACCAACAATGAACATCATGATGCGTGGAGGGATCTTCCTGCATACTAAGGCGCCTAGAGGGGCAGCTAGAACGCCCCCAAGAATCAAGCCCACGATTACGTGCACGTGGACAAGCCCGATTGTGGCGTAAAAGGTTGCTGCCTCGGCAAAGGTCACAAAGAATTCAGACATATTTACCGAACCGATTGTGTAGCGGGGATTGTTACCGTTCGCTACCAGGGTTGAGGTTACGATTGGTCCCCAACCACCGCCACCGATGGCGTCGAAGAAACCGCCTGCCAATCCCAATCGAGTCAATGGGGTATGGGATGGAGAACGCGGCTTATTGCGCAGCGCTCTATAGAAAATCAACATGCCCATCCAGCAGAGGTATATCGCTACAAATGGTTTAATTATTTTGCCGGGGACATTGGATAGTATGTAAGCCCCTAGAATACCACCTAAGACACCAGGGATGATTAGCTTCTTGAACAGAGCTTTGTCGACGTTTCCAAGCTTCCAGTGCGAAAGTCCGGATACGCCGGTGGTGAAGACCTCAGCAGTGTGAACGCTGGCACTTGCAGCTGCCGCAGATATTCCGCTGCTGAGCAGCAATGAGGTAGATGTGACACCGTAAGCCATACCCAATGCACCATCGATCATCTGTGCGGCGAATCCAACGATGGCATAAGGCAGGGCATCTTGGATGAAAGTGAGAAGTTCTGTTTCCATTGAGGTAATGTATCTCCTGGTAAGATCTACCTCTGAATGATGGACTAAGGTGGTTTAGATGTAGATGATTTTCGTAAAGGAGGTCTTGGAATTTGCCAATCCAGAAGTGTGTAGTGTTGATGGCGCCATCCTATGTTATTGTCATGTACCTGCTTATGTAGGAGTTTCTTGGTGATCGTTTGAGTTTGTTTTACTCTCGGCTACGGCATCGGCTAACGAAGTGTGATCGACAATATCAACGATTGCTTCCCGCACCCGGTTCATCACTAATCTTAAGGGGCAAGTTTCTTCATCCGGGCAGGAGCAAGGTTCGTAAGCGATCTGGCTAACGCAGCTCACAGGCGCAATGGTTCCATCTAATGTGCGGATGATCTCCCCAAGAAAAATATCCTTCGGATTACGACCCAGAGAATAACCTCCCCCTGCGCCGGATTGGCTGAGGACAATCCCTGCGTTTCGGAGGGGGAGGAAAATATGTTCCATAAATTTAAACGGGAGGTTGTTGCGAGCGGCCAACTCTTTTAAAGATACCGGACTTTTTCCAGTCCGATCGGCGAGATCAAATAAAGCTCGCAAGCCATATTCGCTTCTCTTGGAAAGTCTCATTAGTCTCTGCCTTAATGTAATTCCTAGCATTATGATAGGAATAATATGGGAAATTTATCACAGTTATTAAGAAAAAGCAACTATCTGTAGCTCTGATCCAAATTTCGCAGGTTGTCATGAGTGACTAGAGGTATAGCAAATGGGTATTGTGGATAGGAGGATTTCTATTCCATCAATTCAGGTTAGTCTCACTCTGTCTGGAGTCCGGAAGCTCTGCTTCCGGCGGAAGCAGAGCTTGCGCACAACTTTTCTTATATTGAGCAATCATACCCACCGAGAGGTTCCAACGGCAATGCTCATAGTGTGAGTTTGGAGCAAAAAAACGCTCCCTTCTTGATAGAGGGTATGAAATCTCCTTACTGGATTGCTACCTCACACCCGTGGTAGCTCGATTTGTTGCTGCTTCTGGTATTTCCCCTTTTTATCAGCATAGGAGTAACGGCATTCCTCGTCGGCCTCGAAAAATAAGACCTGGGCAATGCCTTCATTTGAGTAGATCTTAGCCGGCAGGGGGGTGGTGTTGGAGATCTCCAGCGTGACATAACCCTCCCACTCCGGTTCGAAGGGTGTCACGTTGACGATGATGCCGCAACGAGCGTAAGTCGATTTGCCGACACAGATGGTGAGCACTTTGCGTGGTATTCGGAAATATTCCACCGTGCGAGTCAGGACAAAGGAGTTAGGCGGGATAATGCACTCCTTTCCCCTAAAGTCGACCATCGATGACGGATCGAAGTCCTTTGGGTCGACGATTGCAGAATAAACGTTGGTAAAAATCTTAAATTCGTCAGCTACCCGAATATCGTAACCGTAGGATGAGACGCCGTAGGAGATCACTCCGTCACGAACCTGACTTTCAACAAATGGCTCAATCATTTTGTGCTCTCGTGCCATTTCAATAATCCAATGATCGGGCTTCAGCCCCATTATTCTCCTCCTGTGTTTTGAGTTCTTTGATTCATCCGCCTCGCATGCCAGCCCGGACCGGGTTGCTTAAGGAACCCAAGCCCTCGATATCGACGGTCACTTCATCGCCATCGACCAATGGCCCGACACCGGCAGGTGTCCCGGTGAGGATCACGTCCCCAGGTTCGAGGGTCATCACCGACGAGATGAAAGCCACCAAATGGGGCACGGTGAAGACCATATCCCGGGTTGAGCCCATCTGGCGCATCTGACCGTTTACATTGCAGGTAATGAGGGCGTCGGCGGGATCGAACTCGGTTTCAATCCATGGTCCCAGGGGGCAGAAGGTGTCGAAACCTTTGCCCCGCGTCCACTGCCCATCGCGTTTTTGTAGATCTCGAGCGGTGACGTCGTTAGCTACCGTGAAGCCCAGGATGTAATCGGCGGTGTCCTCGGGTCGTACCCAATGTGCCTTCTGACTAATGACCACGGCTAACTCGGCTTCGTGTTCCACGTGATGCGACTGTGGTGGAAGGAGAATCGCTTGGCCGGGACCGATGACGGCGCTTGGTGGCTTGAGAAAGAGTAGAGGAAGGACAGGTACGTCGGCCCCATGCTCGGCAGCGTGGGCGGGGTAATTTCGACCGACACAAACTATCTTGCCCGGGATCACTGGCGAGAATGTTTGGACACTCTCAAGCGAAAGCACAGCCTCCTCGCGCCGGAACTCGTCAAATGGTGAGCCGTCAAGCACACCGACGCGATCGGCGGCCAACCAGCCCCAGATTGGTGGTGCTTTCCGGTCTTTACAGAATCGCACGATACGCATGAAAACCCTCCAACCAAGCTAATCTTACGAGCTTAGAAGCTCCGCTTGTGCATTCCAAAACATTCTGATCTTAATGTCTAGCCCGGCACAGGTTGTCTTTGCCATGTTTCTGGAGTCCGGAAGCTCTGCTTCCGGCGCAAGCAGAGCTTGCGAACAACGAGGCAATTAGGTGACAGTTGATACCGGTAAGCATTCGTGACTAGACTTGGTCATAAGTCTTTCGCGCCCAGGCTAGATCGTAGTTGACCTGCCAAGGGTACACTGTAATGTCTTGAAGTCCAAGGTTTTTAAGCAATTGGGGAAAGTCATCTCGCCGATAGGTCCGCCCTAGGATAAAAGGGGCATCTCGGCCAATGCGATTG
>JAUVOZ010000090.1 GCA_030598885.1 Anaerolineae bacterium
GGCAAACCACGGTCGATAATAGTTTTCTGGATAAGTATGTCATCGGAACCTCTCCTTATTCGCTCCCTCGTTTTGGATTGTGATTGATTCTACCACCACGAGCTTGTGCACACATATACACTTTACAGAGCACAACATGGGAGACCCTGTTGACACCCGCATGTGTTGTTATATCGCATGTGTACAGCGACGGTCAGCCTGGGGCGGAAGAAGGAAATCTATATACTAGATACCGACCCATTCGCTACACTTTACGTGATATTTGGGTTGGTTTAACAACGGGAGTTGGAATTGAGTGATTCAATTCCTATAGGTGCTGAAATTTACGGTTCCTGAGTGTTGGTTAGTCCAAAGTGAACTTAGGGCAATAGTTCCGGGGTTTCATCTTTTGGCTTGGGTTTGGGCGTCTTGTCCTTCTCTTTCCCCCGTCCACGGTCCTCCGGAGGTCCTTCGGGTTGACCAGGTGTTTTTTCTAATTGTCCAGGAGCCAAGTCGCTGGGGCTTCCTCCACTTCTGACATACTCGATCACTTCCTGCCCATGATTAGATTGATCGATAGCGTTGCTAATCGCCTCCTGTGCTGCAGGGGGTACCTGTACTTGCACCCTTTGCAGTGTCTGGATGTGCCGAGCCAGGCTCGCTTGAATGTGTTCGAGCGAACCTGGTCCGCCGCTGATCGGCGTTTGGTCGGCTAGGTCGATAAGCCGGGCAAGCATGTCTTCGTAGCCTGCCAAAGACACGCCAAGGTCATCCTCACGTCCAACTGCCAGGAGCGCTTCGGTCTCGACCAGACGCCCGTCGATGAACTGTGTCAATAGTACAGCATCGCCGGTCGCGGTCCACGTCAGTGCTAGGCGAGCCTCCTCGATGGCCCGCTTCACACCGTAAAGCGCATCGCCAGGAAGCGCCCCTCCTGAAGCCCGGGCTACACCGGCGCTCATCACGAGAAGTCCGAGGGCGAGCACGACACTGACAAGGATGTAAGCAGGCTGCCACGCAAACCTTGGTCTCCGAGCCCGCCTCGCTTTAGCTCGTGGGGTTCCCTTCTGTGCCGCGCGGAGTCGGTTGAGGAGACGGGTCTTCGCCGTCGACACAAAAGCCTTTCCAGGCTCAGGCGGAGCCAGTTCAGAATGTACCTCGACGGCAATTCCCAGTAAGGTCGCCAAAGCCTCGGCATGCTCAGGATGCTCTTGTAAGCATTCCTTGATGGTAGCTGTTCCGGACTGGTTCCGGGATAGACACCTGTCGAGAATCTCAGGCATTGAGCCATTCATCTTATCATTCATCGCTTTCGACCAATCGTTTGCGTAAGGCGGTTAACGCTCGATGCAAGAGCACACGGATCGCGCCTTCGCTTCGACCCATCCAGGCGGCGACTTCCGCTGTGGACAGGGCTAAGATCACCCGTAATCGGATGACCTCTTGATAATCAGATGGCAGACTAGTCAGGGCATGCCCTATCTCCCGTATGCGTTCACTTTGGATTACCTGCTCATCCACTGTAGGAGCTGATGTCGCCATTTGATTCGCGTCTTCGATTGAAACCTCCTCTTTCTTCTGACGGTAGTGATCAACCAGCAGGTTTCTCGCCACCTGGTAGAGGAAGGCCGAGAAAAGCCGGCCTCGCTCCTTGTAGCGTCCAAGGGCCTCGAACGAGCGTAGGAAGACCACCTCGGTGAGATCCTCGGCAACTCGATCTTCCGCTACCCGGACGCGAATGTAGCGATAAATCAGATCGAGATAACGTTGGTAAAGTTCTCCAAACGCCTCAACCTCCCCGCCTTGAGCTCGAGCGATCAGCTCGGCGTCATTTTCTAATTCACGCACGTCCTCACCCATATCAACGACTCTCAGGGAAGAATGTTACATACCACGTTCGACGGCATAAACTTATCCGTCTTCAAAAGTCCGATTGCAACAGTTCTGTCAGGCGCCAAGGAACATCTCCTCAATCACGACACCATTGTCAAAATTATGGCATCAATTTAAGGGATACTGACGCGACTGGTCTAGTACAAATGTCATATGCCTCTCATGTAACAATTTGCCGATTGACTCGATTCTCTTAACGAGATCAATTAGCTTCCATTTGAATCCCAGTCGTCATGATTGGTGGTGAGATATGTCTATGCCAGGATATCGTGAGCAATACCCAGAGCAGGACGACATCGACGCAAGGCGTGACTATGACGACTGGATTGATGGTTACCTTGCCATGGAATATGAGCGATATCTATACGAGCAAGAGCAAGACGATGGCTATCTGACCGATATGGACTATTTGATCTTGGACATGATGATAATGGATGATGACTGGGACTAGGAGGTGAACATGAATCCTTGTAAAACCGTTCGAAAAATCTAATCGAGTTTGATGAAACGGTTTGATCCCATACACAACCCTGCCTTGCGGCTGGATTATATCGGTGTTCACTTGATTGCCAGTTGTTCAAATCCTCGGGCAAACTTAACCGAGGAATTGAGAGAGGCAAAGCGAGCAACGCGAACAGGTAAGTGATCAGGATGACAAACATTGTCGGCACAAATCTAGAAGGATATCAAGTTCTGGAGGAGATAGGTTCTCCAGCAAGTCAAGGACAGGCTGGCACCAACTCACAGGTCTTTAAAGCCGTCGACCCCAACAGTGATAATCTCGTCGCCATCAAGCTCTTCCCAACCGAGGTTGCCCAGGATCGCCAGCTTCTGCTTCGGCTGCGAGATTCTCAGCGGGCTGTCACCCGAATGAATCATCCCAACATCTTGCCCATAATTAGCTCCGGGATGTTCGCTGGTCGTCCATACATTGTCATGCCCTATATCGCCACTGGCAGCTTACTGAATCGATTCGAATCAGGCGCCATCTCGGTTCTCGACGTTGAACAAGTAATCGTAGAGGTAACTTCCGCTCTGGAATATGCTCATTCGTGCAGTGTGGTTCACGGCGACCTCAAACCGTCAGAAATACTAATCAATGAAAACGGTCAGGTCCATGTCGTTGGCTTCGGCCAAGCTCCAATCCTGCGAAGTCTCCTACAGACAAACGAACCAGAACCAGGCGGTGGACAGACCTACCAGGCACCGGAGGTACTGAAAGGAGAGGGGATGACCGCCTCCAGTGACCAATACTCGCTAGGCTTGATCGCGTTGGAGATGCTCACAAACCAACCTGCAGGCGAAGCGATGAAGGCGCTCAGACATCGTCGGCAGCGTGGCTTGGACCCCCCAACTCGACCCAGGCTTCTTCAAATCGACCTACCACCAAAGGTCATCGATGTGTTGTCTCGGGCGTTAACGGACAACCCAGGTCATCGTTTCGCCTCGGTGGCGGAGATGAAGTGCGCTTATCAGGCTGCGAGAGGGTTTGAGGCACCGCCGACAGCCGAGACCTTACCTGCCCTCAGGCAAGACCTCCCACGTCGCCGAAGGATATCTGTAATAGGTCTGGCGGCAATACTGGCGGTAGCCTTGTGCTTCGTAGTCACAATGCCCGCCCTTTCCTCAGCCTGGAAAGGCATCCAGAAGAATATATTTTCCGCCAGACATGCGACTGAGGCTTCAACTGATGCCAAGGATTCGCACTCTCCTCCTATCTTGGATTCAATCCATGAGGATCTTGGGACAGCGACCAGCGATCCAACCAGTATTTTACAGGACGGTACGGGAGAGAATGCTCAGCAAGTCGAAAACATTGAGCTTGAAGGGGTAACACCATCAGCCACCGAAGAGGCATCGTCTGTGAAGCCAGCCGAAGCGACAAGCACTCTACCGGTTGAAAATACTCAAACCACGACCCCGACGGCTACAATGGCCTCTTCAAGCACGCAATCCCCGTCGCCAACCCAGGGCCCATCTCTCACACCATCAACAATTCCAACTATCAAGAATTGTAGCGACAAGCCTGGACACCCGCATTATTGCACACCGACACCCGAGCCTTAGAAATCACTATTTCGCTGACCCTTACTGCAAGATTGCGGCGTGGTCGCTAGCGCCACACTATAGTTTCTGTTTGCAGTGTCGACGTCCCGAGGAGGGCTCCAACTATTACTATCCACATGGAAATCTAAATTTATGATAAATCCGCCAACCAACCCAATTGCCTGGAGATAGTACCAGAGTAAGTATTTCGCTTCTGTAACACCTGTTCAGGATTTCCGTTAGTCAGGATGAGGCTACCTTTCAGAACAACCGCTGTCTCAACAGGTCACCGAGCTGAAGAGAAGCTCGTGCCCTGTATCGTAAAAATTTTGGAGGTCAGTCACATGTCTCATAATAGAGTTTTCAGCTTAACCCTTGTTCTTGCGCTCCTCTTGGTAACGCCCACTGCGGCTCTGGCAGAGGATGGACAATTTATCACAGTGACGCCTACTGCAACCTGTGACGAAGTCGACTTTGAGGTTGCCGTCGAATGGGGTACAGCCCCATACAGCCTGACCTGGGAATTTGGGGACGGCGAGCCAATAACTGTTGACGATGTCAAATCATTCCCGCATACGACCAGTCACCCCTATTCAGTTTCGGGTGATTATGAGTGGACTTTATCGATCGTTGACAGCTCGGATCCCGAAATGACCGGTACGGCGTCAGGCACAATGACCATTGGACCGACAGTAACCCTGATCGCCGACATAATGCCGACTTTCTTAATACTTGATTCAGGCGAGGTCACCGCCAACTTTACCGCCGAGGTCGCCAACGACCCATCTTCCTACACCTACCAATGGAATTTCGTAGGCGCATCGGATTTCGCCATCGGACCGGATCCCAACACCGCCTCTGCCACTTATACGGTAGCCGATAAGTTCACCGCCAGCGTGACGGTCACCGACGCGTGCGGCTTAACTCAAACCGATACTTTGTTGATCGTCGTTTTCGACCCCCAAACTTATTGCCACCCAAGGGCAAAGCAGATCGCCGATGCAGTCAACTCGCTTTATCCCGGTCAAGCTGAAACCCTTTACACCTGTGTGGATATCTACGAAATATTCCTTGGCAGCCTTACCGGAACTCAGACCGGGTTCGGCCGCCTATGGCATGCCTACCAACTTGCATCGACGATCGAAGACCTCACCTGGGAACAGATTCGGGATTGGTCTCTGGATGGTACCGGGTGGGGTCTACTCGTCCAACTTGATCGTTTTGCGGATGCCATAGACGAGCTTGGAATCGCGGATCTCATCGATCGTGTCTTAAGTGGCGAGAACACCGTGGGGCAAATCCGCACCGCGTTACGAAATGTCGTTCGATATGAGGCCGACTTCGAGGACGCCCTATCGAGGTTGGCGGATGGCGCATCTCCGGGCGAAATGGGTCAATTCTACCGTCTAGCTCAGGAGATGGATCTTACCCCCGAGATCCTTGACAGCTACCTCGAAATGGGCATTAGTATGCCGGAGCTGAAGCACGCAGCTAAACTTGCCACTCAGACTGACGGCGACTGGGCAACCCTCGCCGCCGCTCACGCTGCTGGCCACAGTTGGGGTGAGATCGGTCAGGCCTATCGCCTGGCAGATGAGGATACTGAGGCCACGGAGATTTTGGAGATTGGTATCCAAGAGTTCCGCCGCCAACAGCGCGAGGAGGTACGAGAAGAAAGCGAGACGGAACGCGATCTTCGCACTGCCACCCGCCTTGCAGAACAATATGACGTGAATGAAACGGAAGTGATGGATGTTTTCAACAACCAGTGTGACGCTGACTGGAGCTGTGTCCGATCTCATTTCCGCGAGCAGACTAGCGCTAGCGCAAATGATCAGACCGAGAAAAACCTGCGTACCGCGACTCGTCTCGCCGCGCAGTACAGCGTGAGTGAAGAAGATGTAATGGGTTTATTTAATGGTGTTTGCCAGGGCGATTGGAACTGCGTTAGAAGCCACCTTCGCGATCAAGCGCGTGAGGAGCGCGATAAGGACAAATAGTTCCCCATCCCAGTGTGTTTACAGTCTGCATGGGCGGGTTCACCCCGCCCATGCTTGTATTTCACCACATGTATCGTTTCTTTTCTCACGCTCGTTTTTTTAACAAGAAGTTATATCGGTTATAGTGAGAATCCGGTTCTGATGGTTCGGCTCAATTTTCCATGATGCTACGATTGCATCAGATCATTAATTTCTTCAGCCTGAAACCAACCGCTCCCCCATTCGTCAACCCGCCAACGTCCGCTCAGGCACAACGGCTTCCAGGCTGGAGGCTTCTCTCTGTTGGCTAAAGCGACCTTGTCCATTTTCACGTTAACAAAGGTGGCGCCATCGCTAAAGAAGAAACCCCTGCCACCAGTCCAGCCAGGTAGACGGGCACCGATGACCTTCACCATCCTATTAGCCATCTCGGGTAAACGGTGTAAGGTCAAGGCATCTCCGAGCCCATCAACTACCGTTGTTACTGGGTGTACGCTCACTGGTAGTCCCAGAATGTGCTGCTCCCATTTCATTCGTTGGGCTGATGTTTCAGGCGCCGAAGTAGAACCGTCAGCGAACGAAAAAGCCCTTTGATAAGCACTACCAGCTCGGGCGACGTTCTCGGCTTCCACCAACAGCGCAGCTCGACTCTCACCAAGCCCATCCAACCCACCACATTGAATGAGGTGGGTCAACTCACGGTTCTGCAGCGGAACACGATCGATTAGATCTCTTAAGCTGGAAAAAAGGGCTTGCTCCCGTTGCTCGACTATTGCCTGGATGGACTTCCGACGCAAATCACGGACCTGACCCAACCCCATCCAGAGGATGGCCGCAGGGGCATGCTCATCATCTCTCTCAAAGGACAGCGTAAACCTGCGATCGCTCTGATTGACATGCGGTGGACGAACTTGAATCCCCAACCGAGCAGCCTCGGCCATGTATATCGCTGGGTGGTGGTAGCCACCGCGGTCAGCCAGACGGGCGCAGAGAAATGCAGTCGGCCAATGCGTTTTAAGATAAGCCATGCGGTAGCTGACGCCGGCATAGGCTGTCGCGTGCCCCTGGTTAAAACCATATCCGGCAAAGGCAATAACCTGCTCCCAGAGTTTCTCCGCTGATTGAGATGTAAAACCCAAACCTTCGGGGGGCGGTCGACCACATCCCGAAATAAACTTGGTTCGCATCGCGTCCATCTCACTCACCCGGAATTTACTCATCCCGCGCCGCAAGTGGTCGGCCTCCTCCCAGCTCAACCCAGCGATCTCGCGCGCCACGCGTAAGATCTGTTCCTGGAAAATGAGCACCCCCATCGTAGAGCTCAGAATAGGTTCCAGCGCTGGATGAAGATACGTAACTTTCTCCTCCCCACGATAGCGCCGGACGAAAGCCTTCGCCATACCACCGGTCGCCGGACCAGGTTTGAAAAAGGCGTTCGCTACCGCAAGATCAGGCACTGTACGCGCCCGCAACTTGCGTAAGGTGAGTTGCGCGCCTTCAGATTCACATTGAAAGATGCCGATGGTCTCACCTTGGGACAACAAATCACCAGTCTTCGGATCGTCGAGGGGAATACTATCTAGGTGAAAGTCCAGATCATGGTGGCTTCGAATTAGCTCGACTGCATCCGCCAAAACAGTCAGGGCGCGGATACCCAGGAGGTCAATCTTGGGCAGACCAATCGCCTCCACGTCCGAGTGGGCAAATTGAGTGATAAGAAAGCCTTTTGGCGCCCACTGCACCGGTACCACATCGGTCAGCGGACCGGGGGTTATGACTACGCCGCCGGGATGGACGCTTAGGTGGCGCGGTTGACCGACGATCCGATAGCCGGCACTCACAACCTCACGGAGCCGTTCGTCTTCCAGCTCAGCGAGCAGATCTTCAACGGTGCGTCGATCCCGCCGGCGCGGATCAGGGTGCCAATATCTCGGTAGCCGGGCGGTCAAGTTCTTGATTTGCGCTTCATCAAAACCATAGGCTTTAGCAGTCTCACCAACCGCCGATTTCGGACGCATGGTACTGACCGTGGCTACAAGCGCCACTCGGTCCTCACCATATGTACGGCGTACGTAATCTAGAACTTCGTCACGCCTACGGCTGCAGAAATCCAGGTCGA
>JAUVOZ010000203.1 GCA_030598885.1 Anaerolineae bacterium
CCGGTATTAATTCTGGATTCAAGCCATGGATTCCCTCTAGCAGGACGATCTGATCCTGGGCGAGCTGTACCTCCTCTCCCTCCTCCTGCCGACCATTTAGAAAGTCGTAGCGCGGCAGTTGCACGCGCTCGCCATCGATCAAATGACGCAGGTCATGGTTCAGACGTTTAAGATCAAGGGCGTAGAGTGACTCGTAATCATACTCTCCGTCTTCATCCTTGGGCGTCTTCTCCCTGTCGACAAAGAAATGGTCGAGTCCGATTGGATAAGGTGAGAGCCCACGCGCCAGCAACTGGATCGAGAGACGCTTAGAGAAAGTCGTCTTTCCTGAAGAGGAGGGTCCAGCAATTAACACTAACCGCGCATCCTGACGGCGATCAGCGATCATGGCCGCGATTTCGGTGATACGACCCTCGTGCAACGCCTCGGAAACCAGGACGACCTCACGCGCTCGACCGGCGACGATGGCGTCATTCAGCGCACCAATGTTTGGGACCCCCAACGTTTCGAGCCAATCCCCATATTGGAGAAAGGTCCCCAATAATTTTGGGTATCCCGGAACAGGTAGCAACTCGGTCGGTCGGTGGCGGCGAGGGAAACGCAGTGTAAAACCATCCCCTGTCCGAAGCAGAGCGAACCATTTCAGATAGCCTGTGGTGGGAACCATGTAGCCGTGATGGTAATCGCGTAGCGAGCCTACCTGGTACATGACCAGATGCGGCTTCCTACGATTGACCAGCAGGCGCGCTTTATCGATATAGCCTTTTTCTCTGAAGTAATTGATGGCCTCGTCGATTGGTATATAGCTCTTAGCGAACGGCAGGTTTGCTTCCACCAACTCGCGCATGCGCGCTTCCAGGCGAGCTAACTCCTGGTCGTTGAACGGTGAACGCCCACGCACCTGACAGTAGTAACCTCCGGAAGTGATCGAGTGGTCTACGGTCAGGCTGGCTTCAGGGAAGAGTTCCTCGAAGGCTGCGGCCAGTAGGAAGGTTAGCGAACGGCGGTAGATGCGCATCCCATCAGGAGACCCCATGGTCACTGGCTTGACTCTGGAATCACTTTCAATCGGGTAAGTCAGTTCACGCAATTCACCATTGACAATTCCACCGACGATTGGCGTCTGAATGGAATCTTCCTGCGCGAGAAAATCGGCTAACTGACTACCGCGCGGTCCTTCTAGGACACGTCCATCGGGAAGATGGATCTGCACGGTAGCCCTGGCTGGTGTTTCACGAATTAGACTATCAGATTGGCGGGACATGGGACTGTCTCCTCCCAGGGGACTCATTCTACCGCAAATCGCGCCGGCCAAGAAATTTCTTTATTCTCCACCCGATCATTATGAATGCGAGCAGGCTCCGTGAACATAAGCAGTATCGACCGCGAAACAGCCCGCTGGTGGAAGACTGGTAAGCCCTTCCTCGCTCTGGATCCAGATTGACTTACCAGCTACCAAATAGCGTGGCAATTAGTTTACCGCGGGTCACTATCACCAGGTCGACAGCAGAGCACCAATTCTCGGGCAGCCTTGATTTCATCCAAGCGGCCAAAAGCCGTGTTGTGCGGCGCGGTCTTGAGTATTTCGGGATCGCGTCGCGCCTCGTCGGCGATCTTAATCATCGCATCGGTGAAAGCGTCGAGCATCTCGATGCTCTCCGTCTCGGTTGGCTCGATCATCAACGCTTCACGCACGACCAATGGGAAGTAGTTAGTCGGTGGGTGAATTCCGAAGTCCATCAAGCGCTTAGCAATGTCAAGCGCATGCACCTGTGGAGCATCTTCCCACCAACCTTCTGCTACAAACTCATGCATGCAGATCCGGTCGTAGGGCACATGGTAGGTATCCCTCAGACGTGTCCGCAGATAATTGGCATTCAGGACAGCATGATCGGCAACCGCCCTCAAGCCGGACTTGCCCTGTATACGCATGTAGGTATACGCCCGCACCGCTATACCAAAGTGTCCATGAAAGCTCTTGACCCGACCAATGGACTTGCTTGGTCTAACCAATCCATAGAGTGGCGGAACTTCATCGTTACCTTCCTCAATTACATCGACGATTGGCTCCGGCAGGAAGTCTACTAAGTGCTTAAGCACACCCACTGGTCCTGAGCCCGGTCCACCACCCCCGTGAGGCGTCGAAAACGTCTTATGCAGATTGTAGTGCAACACGTCAAATCCTAAGTCTCCCGGACGCACCACACCCAATAGGGCATTCATGTTAGCGCCATCACCGTACACAAGCCCACCACAGCCATGGATCAGCTCGATCACTTCCGCCACATGCTCCTCGAACAAGCCGAGGGTATTGGGATTGGTGAGCATTAGGCCAGCAACACAATCGTCGCAATGACCTCGCAGCGCGTTAAGATCAACATTGCCGCGTTCATCAGAGGCGATCTCGATCACTTCCATACCACTCATCGTCGTCGTGGCGGGGTTGGTGCCATGAGCCGAATCGGGGACCAGGATCTTGGTGCGCCTATCATCTCCCCGATCCCGATGGTAGGCTCGGATAATCAGGATGCCGGCCAATTCGCCATGAGCGCCGGCCGCCGGCTGCAAGCTGACACCAGCGAAACCGCCTATTTCACCCAACCACTCCTGTAAAGCGTACATCAACGCCAGGTTGCCTTGAGCTGTCTCCGTATCCTGTAAGGGATGAGAGAAAGCGAAACCAGGAAGTCTGGCGGTGTCTTCGTTGATTTTGGGGTTGTATTTCATCGTGCACGACCCAAGAGGATAAAAACCGGTATCAACCCCGTGGTTGAATTGCGAAAGGTGGACGAAATGACGCATAACATCAATCTCAGATAATTCTGGCAGCGGCAAATCCTCCCGCGTCAATCCTTCAGGAAATGCGGTTTGAGGGACATCCACCTCGGGCAACTTCACCCCCTCACGCTCCGGGGAGGAAAGGTCGTATATTAATGGCTCAATCATGGGTTATCTCCTCCAGAGCGGATA
>JAUVOZ010000012.1 GCA_030598885.1 Anaerolineae bacterium
AAACCCCTCAACCCATGGGGGCACCCCATGCCGCTCACTGAAGAGAGCATCCAGGGGTTGAGGGAAGCCCAGGGGATCCTCGAAAACCTCCAGGAGCAGTTCAAGCAACTGATGGACGAGCTGGTCGAATGTATGAAGCAGCACGGCCAGATAAGTGGAGATTAGTCACCGCAGCTCTGTTAGCCCACAAACGCATCGACGCGTTTAACCCCAAACCTCCCCATAAGGTTTGGGATTTTTCTGCTTTAAACGTAACTGCTCACCCTCCCGCAGGTTTAGACGCTGTTTTGACATAGAATCGCACCTCGCGCGGATATTCAAACTAATGAATGCTCTCAGTTATAACCTGCGGGAGGGTAGGCTGAAAACCAACTTTCCCCAGGAAAAGTGTGTGTGCACTTAGTCAGTCGTACTTTTGAACCGTTTGGGCTAGTACCCGGTAGACTCAATACAGGTTACCTCTTTTGGTGGGAAGCGTACCGCGAATGAGTGCCGGCCTGGATACCGCGCCTCCGGCGAAGGGATAGGTAACCCGCCAGGGAAGCACGTGGAGAATAAGCTCACATGTGGAAAATACATTTTATTCATCGAATAGTGGCCAACTTCATTTGTAAGATTGGGCGGTTGAAATGGGCAATGCTGCTGGTTGCGACGCTGGCTATCTTGCTGGCTAGCGGATGTGGACCCTCGCCCTCCGATGTTGGACCAGGTACAGCCACACCCCCATCAAAAGTGGTGCAGACGCCACTCACTCAATCATCTCCAACTTTACGAGCCAGCGCAGTACCGAGCACGTTTGACGATTTCCTCGAAGAGGCTTTTTTCGCTCAGATTACCCGTGATCCCGAATTGATCAGCGAATTGGGGTTGGCTCAAGCCTTTGGGATGGACAACAGCCAGCTTACTAACGTCTCCGATGCCTTTCAACTCGAAACCTATCAACTGCTGCAAGCCCAGTTGGACACCTTGCACAGTTACGACCGCGCCTTGCTTACTACCGATCAACAGCTTTCCTACGACCTGTTTGAATGGTATCTAGACGATCTGCTCCGCGGCCAGGAGTGGAGATTCTACGACTATCCGGTCAACCAAACGCTCGGAATCCAAAACATCCTGATTGAGTTCATGACCGACCGTCATCCAGTCAGGGATCTCCAGGGCGCTCAAGATTACATCCACCGGCTCGAGCAGTTCACCACTAAATTTGACCAGTTGATCGAGTGGTTGAAAATCCAGGAAGCTCAGGGCATCATCCCACCCAAGTTCGTGATTCAACGCGTATTGTCGCAATTGAACTGGTACCTTTCGCAAGACCCGGAAGAAACCGCACTCTACTCGGCACTTGAAGAAAGGGTCTTACCCAATAGTAGCATCAACCCCGAACAAGGTTCGGTATTATTCAACGATGCCCTACGAGCCATCGAGGAACATGTCCTCCCGGCGTATAGAGATTTGCGCACCTATTTTAAACACTTGGAGGATATCGCCGACACCGAAGATGGCTTCTGGAAGCATCCCGGCGGCGACGCCGCTTACGCTTATTGGCTGCGCCACCACACAACATTGGACATGACCGCCGAGGAAATCCACCAATTAGGCTTGCAGGAAATCGACCGAATCCAGATTGAGATAGAAGCCCTCCTTTCGGAATTGGATATTTCTGGGGACAGTTTAGGGAAGAAGATGCATCAAGTGGGCCTTCAGAGTGGAATGATGCCTCTTTATACCGATGATGATCATCAAGCCGTTGTTGACGAATATCAGGCTCTGATCGACCATGCCGATCGAAACCTCTCCGACCTATTCGATATTCGTCCCAAGGTGGGAGTGGAGGTTGTTCCCTTTGAGGCCCCCAACGCTCCCGGGGCTTACTATGTCTCGCCGGCGTTGGACGGTTCTCGGCCTGGAATGTTTTACGTCAACCTAACTGGCAGTGGCGTCCCTCGTTATGGCATGCCCACACTGGCTTACCACGAGGCCATCCCCGGTCATCACTTCCAAATTGCAATCCAGCAGGAGTTGGCGGACATCCCTACTTTCCGTACAGGAATTAATTACACCGCTTACGCCGAAGGCTGGGCGCTCTATGCCGAATACCTGGCATGGGAGGCTGGGTTCTACGCCGATGATCCATACGGCAACCTGGGCCGACTGCAAAGTGAACTCTTCCGGGCGGTTCGCCTGGTAGTGGATACCGGTATTCATGCCATGGGTTGGTCGCGCGAGCAGGCTATCGATTATATGGTGGAGAATGTAGGCTACCCAGAGGCCCTTGTGACGGTTGAGATTGAGCGTTACATAGTCATGCCCGGTCAGGCCACAGCATACAAGGTCGGCATGCTTAAAATTCTGGAGCTACGCCAGCGGGTAATGCAGGCATTAGGCGATGATTTTGATATTAGAGAGTTTCACAACTTGCTTTTAGCGAATGGCGCCATGCCACTCGAGATTCTCGAGCGAGTAGTGGATGACTATATCGAGTCAAATGGGTGAGGGTGGAGGGTCAAATGGGAGATTGGATGGCTAGTGAGAGCAACAGTTGAAAAACCCGAAACGATAAATAATCGGAGCAAAGTAGGAAAAAGTGAAGAAAGCCCCAAATAATTTGCAGCCGGGTAAGGTGGGTTGGAACAAGAAGACAATTGAACGCGATAAATATCCAACGAGTGGAAACGCGTTCGATTTTGCCCTATAGCCGATGCCTGTATAATTCAACTAGGTGACGTAACGTCCGAGAAACATTTTAAACTTGATGGATAGCGAGAAGCGGGATACCGCTCCGAGCGGGTTGTTTGAGTGAGACATGGACCTAACCGATATTTTCGACCGACCAGCGCGCATCCTGGTCGCCGACGACGACTGGCTTAACCGGGATTTGCTCAAAGCCTATCTGACCGACGCTGGCTACGATGTGGTCACCGCCGCAGATGGGCAAACGGCACTTGAGATAGCGCTCCAATCCCCACCTGATTTGGCGCTGGTTGACGTGCAGATGCCGCGCATGGACGGTCTGGAGCTCTGTGCAGCGCTGAAGAGCTCGCCAGGGACACGCTTCGTCCCGGTGGTGATCGTCACCGCTTTCGATAGCGAGGAAGAGGAAGTCAAGGCGATCAAGGTCGGCGCCGACGATTTCATTACCAAACCCTACCGTTCGCTAGTATTGCTTACCCGTGTACGCTCATTACTGCGGATAAAGAGACTGTACGATGAGATCGAAGCGTACAACCGGCTGCTGCGGCAAGTCCTCGACCGTTTCTTGGCCGAGGATGTTACCGACATTATCCTGACCGATCCTGAACGCTACCTGAAGCTCGGCGGTGAGGTGCGACAGGTGACGGTGCTCTTCGCGGACATTCGTGGTTTCTCACGCTTCACTGAGGAGCATACCGCGACCGAAGTAATCGAGACTCTCAATCGGGTGTTCCAGTCTCTCAGCCAGGTGGTCTTCACCCACCGTGGAACTTTTGATAAGTATTTGGGCGATGGCCTGATGGCTTTCTACGGCGCGCCGGTATCGGGTGAGGACGATGCGCAGCGTGCGCTTGATTCGGCGATTGAGATGCAGCGTCGGTTCCAAGAGTTGTGCCGGGAGACAGGTGAGGATCTGAACAGCCTGGGCCTGGGCGTTGGCTTGCACTCAGGCGAAGTCGTAGTGGGTAATATCGGCTCGGAGAAGGTGATGGACTACACAGTAGTTGGTTATGTGGTCAACGTAGCCAAGCGGTTGCAGGAAATCGCTCAGGGCAGCCAGATCCTTTTTAGTGAGGCTACTTACCAGCAGGTGAAGGGTGTAAAAGCGGAGAGGCTCGAATCGCTTCAACTCGCTCACCTTAAAGAGACCATCACTGCCTACTTGATCGAAATTTAATGGTTGACCTCAACTATCAGCGGCAACTGGCGCTGCCGTGCTATAATCCCCGGTGTGCCCCAGTAGCTCAATTGGATAGAGCAAGGCTCTCCTAAAGCCTAGGTTGTGCGTTCGAATCGCGCCTGGGGCACTATGTAAAGTTTAATAAGAAGTCCTTTAAATTAGTGACTACTCAGCCTACTCTCCCGCAGGTTATAAATGAGAGCATTTATTGGTTTGAATATCCGGTCGAGACGCGATTCTATGTCAAAATAACATCCAAACCTGCGGGAGGGTGAGTAGTTACTTAAATTATTACAATACGCATTTCTTGAGTCAGCAGTAAAAAAATCAGGAGGCTAGTATCGAAGTAATTTCTACTTGTCGATATATGTCAAAATTCAAAGAGCAACGCTTTAGAAAACTGGTCACTTTGTGATCTAATCATGGCTTACTACATCCAATTTATTACTACCGACTGGTTGTTAAGGTAATTCCCAAAAGAATAAGCGCCATCCCAACAGATATCCAGATAGTGATCTGTTCCCCAAGCAGTAATACCCCACCCAGGCTTGCGACAACAGGAATGACATACGCGGTCATGGCAGCCGCAGTTGCCCCAAAACGTTTTATGAGATTGAACTCCCCGAATATGCCCAAAAATGTTCCAGCAATAGTTGAATAGACCAGGGCAAAGTAGCCCCAGCCATCTACAGTGTGTAAGTCTATGCCCACCATCCAAATGGAGATCGGTAATATCAATACCGTGGTGGTAAGGACACGCACACTGGCAACATCTAAAGTATCCAGAGTGCGCATGAACCGTTGGGCATAAATCGTCCGACAGCCTCCGATAATAATCGCCATAAACACAAGTATATAGCCGATGGAGTCAGCTTGTCGTCCATCAGCCAGGCCACTCTCCCCACGCAACGCAATGAGCAGACCCCCACTAAACGCAAATGCCACACCCAGGCTTTTATTTCTCGTCATTCGTTCTTCAGGAAGCAAGAAATGAGCTAATACCAAGGTGAAAGCTGGAGCAATAGTTATCAGGGCCGAAGTAACCCCACTTGATAGATACTGCAATGAACTAATGAATGCCCACATTGGAAAAGCGGTACCCAGAATCCCTATCACAGATGCGTGAAACCATAACCGACGATCCTTGGGTATTGTTCTTCCACCGCTGCCATTCCACAAATAAAAAGCCGTGAATATTAGACTTGCCATAGCAAGACGTAACCCCAAAAATGTAAGAGGGTGAAATTGCCCAAGGGCAAAACTCGAGGCAATTATGCTTGTACCAAATAATAAGCCTTGAAGCAAGATGTATGGCATGGATTGGCGATTCAAAGACTTCTCCGAAAATTAAAGTCGCTACGGCGATGTCAAGGAGACCGCAGCGCTGATGTATACTGCAGCCAATATTATACTTGCCATAACGATTGGGATCTTACCATCGTGATGATCAACGATATAACCAGCAAAGAGGTTCCCAAGAATGCCTCCTACCAGCAGAGCTGTCACAAAGAACCCAAATAACCCTCTTCTTTCCTTAGGATCATCAGAGCCTGAATGGCCAGGAAGGGCGCCACGATGTCTCTCTGGGATTATCTTCGCTATAAGGTCCACCCAAGCAGCGAAATTCAAACCAGTTAACAAGCCCGATAAAAGGGGAGCCAGGGCGACAGGTTGTCCTATGGAGATGACAAGCGTTTAGGATTCTATATGTCGTCAGCGCAATTTCGTTTCTATGCTGAGCTAAACGACTTTCTGCCTACAGATCGAAGGCAGGTGACTTTCGTCTATACGTTCGATGGTCGACCGTCGGTCAAAGATACGATCGAGGCATTGGGCGTACCCCACACTGAAGTCGATCTCATATTAGCCAACGGTGTTTCGGTGGATTTCTCCTATCATCTTCGAGATGGCGACCGGATCAGCGTCTATCCTGTCTTCGAGTCGATCGACATCTCGCCCATCTTGCGTGTGCGCCCTCAGCCACTGCGCGAGGCACGTTTTGTCCTAGACACACATCTGGGCCGGCTGGCAGGGTACCTGCGCATGTTGGGCTTCGATACCCTCTATCGGAACGACTTCAAGGATGAGGAGTTGGCCCGCCTGTCGAGCCGTGACAGGAGGATCCTGCTGACCAGGGATCGCGGTTTACTCAAGAGGGGCGAGGTGACCCACGGCTACTGTGTACGGGAGACCCACCCCCGAGGACAGTTAGTTGAGGTCTTACAACGCTTCGATCTAGCTGGATCGGTCGAGCCTTTTAAACGCTGCCTACGTTGCAACGGGCTGTTGGCCCCTGTTCGCAAGAAGGATATTGTTGACAGTCTCCCGGAAAAAACTCAGCAGTATTATGATAAATATCGTCGATGCCAGGCGTGCGGTCGTATCTACTGGCGTGGCTCACATTACCAGCACATGCAGCGATTTATCGAACAAGTCCTTGAGGAGACTGAGAGATAGCTAAAATCGCTTGCCACATGTTGGAAATCATAGCCGCGGAAAAATTTACCTCATTACCCCACCAGGGCTTGCAGATTGGGATGAATTTCCCCGGGCAAAGATATAATATTGGTTAAGCATGTAGTTCGACGCAGGGTATTGACAAAGATAAAATTAATTAGTACAATTGTTCTAGAAGCCGGTGGGTGTACAGAACCTTGTCACGGTCGCCCGGGCCGAACCGAAAGTTGATCCCCACCGGAAAGGAGATCCCCATGTTTCACAAATTGATCCTCGTTGGCAACATCGGTCGCGATCCCGAGATGCGCTACACGCCAAGCGGTCAGGCGGTCACCAACCTGTCTGTCGCCACCAACCGCCGCTACAAAGACAGCTCTGGTGAGCAGCGGGAGGAAACAGTCTGGTTCAGGGTGTCGGTTTGGGGCCGGCAGGCCGAAGCCTGCCACCAGTACTTACGCAAGGGGCGCCAGGTGCTGGTGGAGGGCCGTTTAGCCGCCGACGAGAGCGGCAACCCACGCATCTGGAATCGGCAGGACGGTACGCCGGCCGCCTCCTTTGAGATTAACGCACAGACAGTCCGTTTCCTCGGCGGTCGCGGTGACGCGGTTGGCGATGACGCCGAGGGAGGTGTCATGGCCCCCGGACCGCAGTCCGAGGACGAGATCCCCTTCTAGGACGTTGACACCGAAAGGCCTCAGGCGGTCGAAGGCTGTCTGAGGCCGCCCCTCCACTCCACGGAGCATGCCCATGTCTTCCAAGCCCGAGCAGCCAAAGGCAGGTGGTCGTATGCGCGTCCACCTGCCTTCTAATCTCGAACCCACTTACGCCAATTTCGCCATGATCACTAACTCACGTTCCGAAATCGTGATCGATTTCGCTCAGGTAATGCCTAAGGTACCACGAGTTCGGGTGAAGAACCGGGTGGTCATGACGGCGTTCAACGCCAAGCTGCTATTGCGTGCGTTGCGCGAGCACATGGAGCGTTTTGAAACTCAATTTGGCGAGATCGTCCTGCCCGAGGGTACCACTCTGGCTGATCAACTCTTCCGACCCTTGCCATCCGATCCTACCTCTGATGAGTGAAATCTATGGATAAATTAGAGACCATCGGCGAACACATCCGTCAATATCTAGAAGAGAAGAACACCGCCCGGGATCGTGCCCTGCAGCAATCCCGCACCATGATCCGCCACTGCTCGATCGCTATCCGGGCAGTGCATCGGGACGATTGTGCGATGGCAAAAAAACGATTGGATAGCGCCAAGGACCTGCTCGAAATCCTGCGGGAAGGACTGGCATCCTACCCGGATCTCTATCACGCTGGCTATATCAGGGGAGCGCACAAAGAGTACGCCGAAGCCAACATCGTCTACGCTCTGGTCGGAGGAGAGCCACTACCCGAACCGGATGAATTAGGCGTAAGCTATATTGCCTACCTGGGAGGGTTGGGAGAGGCGGCTGGAGAGTTGCGCCGACGTGTGTTGGACATCCTGAGGTCTGACCACATCGATGAAGCGGAGCGATTGTTATCCGCTATGGATGACATCTACGGCTTGTTGGTCACGATCGACTTCCCAGATGCCATCACCGGTAACCTGCGGCGGATTACTGACATGGTGCGGGGGGTTACCGAGCGTACTCGCGGCGACCTTACGACTACTTTGCAGCAGCAAGAGCTGAAAGAGGCGCTTAGGGCGGTCGAGAAGAAGTTGAACCAAGTTTAAGGCGTGGCTGGGGTGAGTCTGCGTGCGTCGGAGATTGTCCAATTTGTTTTCTGCCATCGTGCCTGGTGGTACGCTCGCCAAGGCCATCCCTCGACCAATTTGAAAAGAAAAGGCGCTGGGACCCGTTGGCACCGTCGTCATGGACGCACGGTATTAACCGCAGGATGCTTGCGCCTGTTGGGATATGCTTTCCTCCTGGCGGCGGCTGTAGCAACAGTGGCTCATCTTACCTTGCTTGCCCTAGGCTGAGACGTGATTTACTTAATCTCACTTTTACTCGTGATTGGGCTGGTATTGCTCTGGCTAGGAGGTCGTCGCCAGTTAGCATCGGGGTTGCCGCTTGGTCGGGTGGTTTACATCGACACCGAGCGTCTTGGGCGCCTTAAGCAACCGCTCTACGACCCAGTCCACGATCTAGCCGGTCAACCGGATTACATTGTGGAGAAGCCGGACGGGTTGGTGCCGGTGGAGGTCAAATCCGGGCGCGCTCCGCTCAGTCCTTACCGGTCACATGTCCTACAATTGGCGGCTTATTGTATGTTGGTACATGCCAGCTACGGGGAACGACCAACGTATGGGATACTCAAGTACGCCGATCGGGCTTTCGCTATGGATTATAGTTCATCGTTGGAGAACGAACTGCTAGACTTGTTAGCCGAGATTCGCCGGGCTGAACGTCGGACACCTGATCGTTCTCACCACTCGGCAAACCGGTGCCGAGCTTGTGGTTATCTCCAAGTCTGCGATCAAGCGTTGGATTGAGGCTGCACAGTCCATCCTCTCAGCTATAATTACAGTGATGATCATCGAACCCAAGGTACCTAAAAGAATCGCCGTCGCCGCTTACCCTGGTAGCAAGGAGGCGGCTGAATTGGCGTCTGATATTGCTAGTCATCTCGCCAAGCGCGGCCTGAACACGATCCACGCCTCACTCTATGACGAGGTGCTGCGTAGCCAGGTCAGCGATGGGGATTTCGACTTATTGGTTGCGCTAGGAGGTGACGGGACGATGCTGCGCGCCGGTCACCTTTGTGCACCTCCTAAGGTACCGATCCTTGGTATCAACATGGGGGGTCTCGGCTTCTTAATCGAAGTAGCTCAAGAGGATTGGATGTCAGTGATCGAACGTGTGCTTACCGGCGACTTCTGGTTGCAGGAACGCATGATGCTACGGGCCGAACATCGCAGCCGAGGCCGAGTAGTCGCGGCGTGGGATGTGCTCAACGAGTGCACGATTGGCCGAGGGGAGATGGTACGCCCGGTGCGACTACTCGCCGAGATCGATGGCCACTATCTGACCACCTATGTCGCTGATGCCTTGATCGTAGCTACTCCAACCGGCTCCACTGCGTACGCCCTGGCGGCCGGCGGGCCGATCCTGCCGCCTGAGTTGCGCAACATTCTGCTCGTACCGGTCGCGCCACACCTTTCAGTCGACCGGGCCATCGTGCTCCACGAGGGATCATGGGTGCGGGTCATCGTTCGTACTACCCATCAGGCTACGGTTTGTGTAGATGGACAGGTGCCGATGCCACTCCGGGATCGCGACCAGGTGGATGTGCGTGCCAGTGAACACACCGTTCACTTCGTCCGAATATATGAACCCGACTACTTCTATCGCAACCTGACCTCACGCATGAAACAAAACCCGACCGCTGGAGTCGATGGATGACCGATCGCACAATGGTCTGCGCCAACCATCCAGATCGTGAGACTACATTGCGCTGCAACCGTTGTGGGAAGCTGATATGTGCTAAATGTGCGGTACACACGCCAGTGGGCTATCGTTGCCGAGAGTGTGTACGCGGTCAACAGAAGGAGCTAGAAACTGCCCGCCAACTTGATTACATGATCGTTGGCGTTATCTCGGTTGTCGGGTTGGGTGTGGCGATCTTCCTGCTGAATCCTCTTGGTTGGTGGGGGTTCTTTATTGCCCCAGTGGTTGGGGGAGGGTTGGCCGATATAGTGCGTTGGGCTGTAGGACGCCGTAGAAGTCGTTATCTTCCACTGGCGGCCGTCATCGGCGGAGTTGTCGGATTATTGCTAAGCCTGGCGTTTCTGTTCTCCAGGTTCGCTTATTCTAGTGCACTGGGAACGATTTTAATTCAGGCTCTGGTACCGATTGTCATAGGGGGGCTGATGCTGAGCGCTTTGTACTACCGATTGCGGGGGATCCGTATCTAATACACTGCTATGCTGACAGAACTTCGTATTCACGACTTTGCCATAATTGACGATTTGAGCCTGACACTGGATTCCGGGTTCATCGTCTTTACTGGAGAAACTGGAGCCGGAAAATCCATCATCATCGATGCGGTGGAGATGTTGCTTGGGGGACGAGCCGACAGTGACATGGTCCGCTCGAACTCCAAGGTGGCTCTCATCGAGGGTTCCTTCCATCTAGAGAACTCCATTCGGCAGGAGGTGCATGGGATCCTTGAGCGTGAGGGATTGTTGGACGACCCGGAATTCCTGATCCTGGGTCGCGAGATCCGCCGCCAGGGTCGTAACATCTGTCGGGTAAACGGGCGAACGGTCAACCTTGCGCTGCTGCGAGAACTGGGAGAATGTCTGGTTGATGTTCATGGCCAGTCAGAACACTTGAGTCTGTTGCGGGTTGGGGAGCACATCGAGCTACTCGACCGCTACGCGCAGGTTGAAAACCTGAGGAATGCTTTCATTGATAACTTTCAGATGCTGGAGCGTGTGCGCCGCGAATTGTCTGAGCTGCGTCAGCGTGAGTATGACGCTGCCCGCAGAGCCGATCTGTTAGCTTTCCAGATTAACGAGATTGAAGTCGCGACTCTTCGGTTGGGAGAGGATACTGAGTTACTGGCGGAGCGCACCCGGCTTGCCAACGCCGAACAACTGGCAACCCTGGTCGAGCAGGCGATCGCCGCCCTGGACGAATCCCCTAATGACCGTGAAGCCATCACCGATCTGCTCGGCCGCACGGCGCATGCCCTGGCGAGTCTGGCCAAGGTTGACAGCAGCATGGAGGGGACGCAAGCAGAAGCCCAGTTGTTGGTGGAGCAAGCCAGTGATCTAGCACGACGCTTGCGGGTCTATCGAGAGAGCATCGAATTCAACCCCCGCCGACTGGATGATGTCGAGGAACGCCTGGGCCTGATTAATTCCCTGAAGCGCAAGTACGGCGATAACATCGAGGCGGTTTTGGAGCACGCCGAAGCGGCGCGATTGGAACTTGAAACCATCACCCATGCTGAAGCACGACTCCAGGCTTTGGAGGCTGAAGAGGGTGCACTGTTGGTCAGCCTAGGTGAGATTGGTGCGGACTTATCGCGAGCGCGCCGCGATGCGATTGCGCAATTGGAACAAGCGATAGAAGACGAACTAGCAGACCTGCGTATGGCAGGGGCGCAGTTTGGGGTGAAACTGAGCTGGGAGGACGACCCACAGGGTGCTCCGGTTGGGGAGCGATGGTTGGCTTTCAGTTCTACTGGCCTCGATCAAGTGGAATTTCTGGTAGCGCCTAACCCGGGTGAGGGCCTCAAGCCGCTGGTCAAAATCGCCTCCGGCGGTGAGACCTCACGCATGATGCTTGGGCTGAAGAGCGTACTAGTGCGGGCTGATCGCACGCCGACTTTAATCTTTGATGAGATTGACCAGGGAATCGGCGGTCGGGTGGGTGCGATCGTAGGTCGAAAACTGTGGGGGTTGGCTCAGAACCACCAGGTGTTGTGCGTTACTCACTTGCCCCAACTAGGTGCATACAGTGATCAGCACTATAAGGTCGAGAAACAGGTGAAAAAGGGACGAACAGTGACTTCAGCCCGTAAACTGACAGGACCTGAGCAGATTCCTGAGCTAGCGTTAATGCTGGGCGGTGTGAGCGAACCCAATTTGGAGAGCGCCGCCGACCTCATGCGACAGGCGATCGAGTCAAAGCGGGGAGATACTTCGATCGCTGATTAATCTTCTTCATCTTCCAGTGGGGGTGATAGACCGGATACATCTCAAAAGAGTGACCCAACGGAAACCTCAGCAGTTGGATTGTGCACCTAACGCGATGAAGTATTTAACGCTGCGCGCGTGACGTCTCTGGCTTCGATAGACTCATTCGCCTTGGATTACCTACCGGGGCGAGTGAGGGTCTTGGTCAAATGATAGAGAGTCCCAAACGTCTTCCTCTCAGGCTGAGACCTCCTCCTCAATGCGAACTGCAGCCCCTTTATCCGGCTGGTGGAAGACTATGCCTTCGCCCTCATCGAAGTCGACTATCACCGTATCGCCATCCTCAAATTCACCTTGCAGGATCTTAACCGAAAGTGTGCTCTCGACATGCTTCTGCAACGCCCGGCGCAGTGGACGTGCTCCAAATGCTGGATCGTAGCCTTCCTCGGCCAGCCACTTACGGGCGGCGTCAGTCAGTTCAACTTCTAGACCGTGCTCGGCCAAGCGCTCACGGATCTGCTCCATCTGCAGGTCGACAATCCGCTCCATCTGTTCAGGGGATAGCGGCGAGAAGATGATAATCTCGTCGATGCGGTTGAGGAACTCCGGTCGGAAGGTGTCCTTGAGTTCTTTTTCGATCTTCTCCTTTACTGCCTGATCTTGGTCTTCCTGACCTTCGCGTCGGAAGCCCAATGTGCCGGATTTGGTGACAAACTCCGTGCCCAGGTTGGAAGTCATGATCAGTACAGTATTGCGGAATATCACTACCCGGCCCTGGCCATCGGTCAATCGACCGTCATCCAGGATTTGAAGCAGGGCGTTCCACACCTCGGGGTGGGCCTTCTCGATCTCGTCAAACAGGATCACCCGGTAAGGCCGACGGCGGACGGCTTCGGTCAGTTGGCCGCCCTCTTCATAGCCAATGTAGCCCGGCGGAGCGCCGAACAGGCGCGAGACCGTGTGCTGTTCGCGGTATTCGCTCATATCGATGCGTACCAACGCATCTGGGTCATCGAACATGAACTCGGCTAACGCCTTGGCCATCTCAGTCTTCCCAACGCCCGAGGAGCCGAGGAAGATGAATGAACCAATCGGCCGCCGAGGGTCTTTTAAGCCAGCGCGTGCGCGGCGGATAGCATCCGCCAGAGCGTGGATAGCTTCATCCTGACCCACAATCCTCTCGTGTAACCTTTCCTCCATGTTCAGCAGTCGTTCAGCTTCGGTCTCCATCATCTGGCTGACCGGTATACCGGTCCACATGGCAACCACTTCGGCGATGTCATTCTCGTCGACCACCTCATCCAGTTGGTGCTCAGCCTCCCATATGTCGCGCTTCTCCCGGAACTCAGCCTCTATACGCAAGCGATCGGATTTCTTATCGGCGGCGCGCTCGTAGTCACGCTCCAACCCTGCTCGCTCCTCGGCAGCCATCAACCGGTCGATCTCGACCTTGAGTTCTTTTAGGTCAGGTGGTAGGGAGTAAAGCGCCACCCGCAGCTTGGCCGCCGCCTCGTCTATCAGGTCGATGGCCTTATCGGGGAGGTAGCGATCGGTGACGTATCGTTGCGAGAGGCGGGCCGCGGCCACCAGGGCATCATCGGAAAAACTCACCTTGTGGTGGGCTTCATATCGATCGCGCAGCCCGCGCAACATCTCGATCGTCTCTTCCACATTCGGCTCATCGACGTAAACCGGGGCGAAGCGGCGTTCGAGAGCGGCATCTTTTTCAATGTACTTGTGATATTCGTCGAGCGTGGTGGCACCGACACATTGCAGTTCGCCGCGCGCCAAAGCCGGCTTGAGCATATTAGAAGCGTCCATTGCCCCCTGAGCAGCGCCGGCTCCGACCACAGTGTGGAGCTCGTCGATCATTAAGATGATCTCCCCCTCAGAGCGCTGGATCTCCTCGATAGCCGCCTTAAGGCGCTCTTCGAATTCCCCCCGAAAGCGCGAGCCGGCGATCATCGCTCCCAGATCCAGTGAGACGACCTGCTTACCGCTCAGGATCTCTGGTACGTCGTTGTCGGCGATTTTCTGGGCTAATCCCTCAACAATGGCCGTCTTGCCAACGCCGGCCTCGCCGATCAGCACCGGGTTGCTTTTAGTGCGCCTAGAGAGGATCTGGATGACACGCAGGATCTCCTGATCGCGCCCGATCACCGGATCGAGCTTGCCCGACTTAGCCAGTTGGGTCAGATCGCGCGAATATTTTTCAAGCGTGCGATAGCGCGACTCAGCCTTACGGTCGGTGACACGTTGGCCACCGCGGATTTCTTTCACTGCGTCGTAGATCCGATCCTTGGTGATGCCTTCATCAGTCAGCAGACGGGCGATGGGGGTATTGCGTTCCGATAGGATGGCCAGGAAGATGTGTTCGGTGGAGATGTACTCGTCGTTGAGGCGGTTGGCCTCCTGATTGGCCATATCAACTACACGTTTGACACGCGGGGTGATGAAAATCTGCCCCGCTCCCCCACCGTAGATATTGGCCTTGGGCGTAGTCCGCAGTTGGTTATCGATGCGGTCGCTCAACGACTCGATATCGATGTTCAGCTTCTCTAGGATCTGCGGTATCACACCCTGCGGTTGCTCAATGAGCGCCAGCAGGATATGCTCGGTGTCGATTTGGTTGTGTCCATAGCGCTGGATGATCTCCGCCGCGCGTTGAGCAGCATCCTGAGCGCGTTCGGTGAAACGATCAAATCGCATCATAGGAACCTTCCTTATGCACGCCAACTATGGCGTACTCCACGCTCCGATTATATCAGCGACAGCGAAAGTGAATATAAGAAACATATATGAATTCTTCACCCCTCGGTGTTGGATGCAAGACTGAGGCCAGCACTTATGTGGGTGCAGCGGGAAGAAGGGACTTGGCGGGGATCAAGCGCATTTGGAGCACAAGTAAGGCGCCGTTTGGTTCCAACCTTGCAACCCTCGAATACTCTATCCCGAAAGAAGATGGCGGTCTGTTTGTTGTGAGTGGAAAGCACATTCTATCGACAGCTCAAAAGCCCGTAGCATGAGAGCACCATGGTATTAATATTCCTTTTGGCTACTTCAGCGCTGCTTCAGTTTGGGGCAGCATATGTGGCATTCAGGTTGACTCGGCTCACCAGCGCACGTAAAGCGTTGGTCGTAATAGCCGTCGCGATGTCGCTGATGGCAATTCCGCGCTTATTCACTTTATCCCGCATCATCTTAAACTCTCCAGGTGTCGTTCCAGATCTGACCATTGAGGTAGTTGTGTTCGCCATATCAGCACTCATGGTAGTGGCATTAATTGAGATTGGTCCTCATATTCAGCCCTCTAATCTCGCTACCCTTGCTCTGCAAGAAAGTGAAAAGAAGTTCCGCAGGCTTTCTGAGGCTGCTTTCGAAGGCATCGTAGTCACTGAAAACGGCAAATTTATTGAGGTTAGTCCCCAGTTCGCTAAATTATACGGGTATCGACGAAAAGAATTGCTGGGAATGAGGGCTTCGGATCTCATGGCACCAGAGATTCGTGACGAATCCATGGGGAGGTTACTCTCAGGATATGATCAGGCCTATGAGAGTGTTGGCATGCGGAAGGATGGGACGACTTTCCCGCTTGAAGTATGTGGTAAAAATTTTCGCTTCCAGGGGAGAGAGCACCGTGTGGCAGCAATGCGGGACATCACCGAGCGCAAACAGGCAGCGGGCGAGATCGAGCGTCTGAAAGAGTTCACCGAAGGCATCCTCCAGAGTATGTCTGAGGGTGTTGTAGTGGACGATTCTCAGGGGCACTTCAGGTTCGTCAACCAAGCTGCGGCAATATTGCTAGGGTATGAGCCAGAAGAACTTCTGGGACAGCACTGGACGAATTTTGTTCCGTCAAACCAGCAGGACATCATACACGCGGCTAACGAGCGACGGCGACGAGGTGAAGCTGATCGTTACGAAATCGAACTAAAACGCAAGAACGGCACGCGATTTCCCGCTCTTATTAGCGGTGGCCCCCGTTTTGTGGGAGATGAGTTGAGAGGCACCATGGCGGTATTCACCGATGTCACCACGCGCAAGCAGCGCGAACGTGAACAGGGCGCCATTGTCGCTGTAGCTACCTCCTTGCGTTCGGCTTCCAGACGGGAGGATATGCTACCCATCATCCTCGATCAATTGCTCAACCGGTTAGATGCTGAGGCTGCCGCACTGGTTATGCGTGATCCAGACACCAGCGAAGCCATTGCTGAATTGGGGCGCGGTATTTGGGCTAATTGGACGGGTGAACGTCTTCCGCCCGGGAAGGGAGTCAGCGGGCACGTCATCGAATCCGGTGAATTCTACAGTACAAACGATGTACATCGCGACCCTCTCTTCGCCCGGCACGATCTTATGGGTGATGTGGACGCCTTAATTTGTGCTCCACTTATCGCCTATGAGGAGACCATCGGTGCGCTATTGGTTGGGCGCAGGCAGGGATTTGACGAAGGGGAGATCCATATATTGACCGCCATCGCCGATATGGCGGCTAATGCCTTGTACCGCACGAACCTGATGGAAACGCTCGAACGACGGGTCCTAAAGCGGACACGGGAATTGGAGGAAGCCAATGAACGGCTCATGGAGCTCGATCAACTAAAAAGTGACTTTGTCTCCAACGTGTCCCATGAACTGCGAACCCCGATCACGAACATCATGCTCTACCTTAACTTGATGGATCGACAAACCAAGCGCGAGCAGCACTCTCGCTACATGCAAATACTAAGGGCAGAATCGACCCGCCTCGCTCATTTGATTGAGGACCTACTCACCCTATCCCGGTTGGAGCAAGGGCATGTCTCGCTCAGCCTGGAGCCGCACGTGTTGGATGCGTTGATCGCTGAAATCCTAACCGCTCATCAGGCTAGCGCCAAAGACAAGTCGATCAGTCTGCACCATGAACCCAATCCAGAGGTGCCGCCGGTGTTCATCAGCCGGGACCAGATGGTGCAGGTGTTCACCAATTTTGTTAGCAATGCGATAGCCTATACCTATAGCGAGGGGCATGTGACTATGTCGAGTGATTTAACGGAGGTTGACGGTGATCAGCATGTCACTATCCGTATTCACAACGACGCCCCGGCTATTCCACCCGAGGATCTTCCCCATATATTTGAGCGGTTTTATCGGGGAAAGGTTGGCCGCGAATCAGGCGAACCAGGGACTGGGTTGGGGCTCTCGATCTGTAAAGAGATAGTTGAGCTACATCATGGGTGGATTGATGTTGCTAGTAACGAGGTTCAGGGGACAACCTTCACTATTTGTATGCCCGTTACCCACCCACAGGCATAATCTAACCTAGCCTGATTGGATTAAATTACCACTGCGTATCCCTCTTGACCCCAATGGGTGCATTCTGTATGGAAGCCGTAAGGTGATAGTGACGTTTTTTGCAATATGATGGATTTTAACCCACGGGTCTTGTGTTGCGGGACAACGGATCGCGTGTGGTGCTAGGGCTATAAGTTGTGGGTGAGCATCACGTGAACCAGTCCGGATCATACTTGTGTGCTTTAAGGAACTGTAGGTCGAACGGCAATATGATTTTGGGTAGCGAACACGGGTCGAGAACGAATGATGCATGGGGTTTGGAGTAGGGAACGATGACTTGGCAGGTGACGCCTTACGTAACCCTCTCTTTTGCCGTGGTTGTTTTTTTAACCACCATGGCAATTTATACCTATCGACGCCGTGCCATTCAGGGAGCAAACAAGACTGGCGCAATGCTTCTTATCGCCAGTGCCATATGGATTCTGGGGGCAGCGCTCGAAAGAGGGAGTTTTAGTCTAGAGGCGAAGATTTTCTGGGATCATGTTAAATACGCCGGCATCCTTGTAGTGCCGACGGGGTGGTTCATCTATATTCTCCAGTGCACCGGGAAGGAAAGTTGGCTCACCCGCAATCGGGTGATTCTACTGAGCGTCCTTCCTTTAGCCTTCCTACTCCTGATCCTGACTAACGAGTACCATAAGCTTATTTGGACAAGTATCACGCTTCATCAGTCTCTCCCAGCCTCAGAAATGACCAAAATCAACGGACCATGCTTCTGGGTCTTAGTTCTGCATTCATATCTTATGGTGAGCTGGGGTGTATTGTTGCTCGTCCGGATGCTAGTTCGATCTCGTCGTACCTACCGCTGGCAAACCAACGCGTTGTTGATCGCAATATTCATCCCGTGGTTGATCAATCTCTTCGACGTCTTAGGTATAAAACTTATTACTCAGGTTGATTCCACCGCATTTGCGTTAGCGATCACCGCACCAGCAATCGTGTGGGGTATTGGGCGGGTTCGCTTGGCCGACTTTGTCCCAGTGGGGCGTGGAGCTGTAATTGAGGGCATGAGCGATGCAGTGATCGTGCTGGATGTCATGAACCACATCGTTGAGCTGAACTCTGCTGCCACGCGGCTCATTGGCCGTTTGGCGTCGGAGTTGATCGGGCAGTGTGTGGATGAAGGATGGCCCGCGGGGGCCAATCTGATCGAGGTTTCTCCAGACGATAGTGAAGTGATAAGAGAGGTGGTGTTGCATGTAGGAGGCAAGCCGCGCAAGTACGACATGCGCATCTCGCCATTAGGCGGTTGGCATGGGCAACTAGCAAGCCGAGTGGTTGTATTGCGCGATATCAGTGAGCGAAAGCAGGCTGAGGTGGCGTTGGCTGCCGAACGGGAACGCCTGATGGTCACTCTGCGTAGCATTGGCGACGGTGTTGTGGCACTTGATGCTGAGAAGCGAGTGGTTCTCGCCAACCCAGTTGCGGAGGATCATCTCGCGATTTTGGCTGGGGCAGGCATCGGGGATGTATTGGCCTATCTGGGGGATAGTTCCATTGAGACCATATTGGATCCTTCTTACCAGGGGAAAAGTATCTGCGAAGTGACGCTGGAAGGGCCTCCCCGCCGATTTTTCGACGTGGTTGCTCAGCAAATGGAGGCAGGACCCCAGATTGGTGGCTGGGTGTTAGTCATCCGCGATTTCACCGCTGAGAAGGAGACGCAGAGGCGCGTCCAATTGCAGGACCGCTTGGCAGCTGTGGGACAATTGGCGGCAGGAATCGCCCACGATTTCAACAACATCCTGGGAGCTATAATCCTGTACACCGAAATGTTGCTCCAGACACAGGGCCTGTCGACCAAGAATCGTGACCGCCTGGCGACGATCTATCAGCAGGCTGAACGGGCAGCAACCCTGACGCGACAAATCTTGGATTACAGCCGACGTACGGTAATGGACCAGACCACTATGGACCTGGGGCCATTCCTCAAGGATATTAAAAGGCTGCTGTCAAGGACTCTTCCAGATAGAATTCAGGTGAAGTTAGAATGTGAAGATGATAACTATGTGGTCAATGCCGACCCGGCCCGCATCCAGCAGATTCTGATGAACCTAGCATTTAATGCTCGCGATGCTATGCTGGATGGGGGAGAATTGCGTTTCGAACTATCTCAGTTGCGGATAGAGCCCAGTGAACTGCCGCCTTTTCGAGATATGGCACCTGGTGCGTGGCTGCAGTTGCGCGTGTCGGACAGTGGCGTAGGTATTGCCCCCGATATCCTACCTCATATCTTTGAACCCTTCTATACCACCAAAGGTCCTGGAGAGGGGAGTGGATTAGGACTAGCTCAGGTGTATGGCATCGTGAAGCACCACGATGGTTATATTGATGTCAAGAGCCAGATAGGAGTGGGAACGACTTTCATTATTTATCTACCTGCGATCGAGGTGCCTGAATGGTCAACTGTGACCGCGCTTGCCAATGTACTGGTGGATGGGAAAGAGGAACTCATTCTGGTTGTCGAAGATGACAAGGCGACCCAGATAGCAGTGCGTGATATCCTCGAAACGCTTAACTATCAAGTTCTGACGGCGGCAAATGGTCGGGAGGCATTGGAGATCATCGGGCAGCACAATGGAGCGATTAATCTAATATTAAGCGATTTGGTGATGCCGGAAATGGGCGGTGTTGAGTTGTACCAGGAACTGATGGTCAGGGAAATTGGGACCGAAGTAGTTTTTATGACAGGTTATCCACTGGGGACCGGAACCAGGGAACTCTTGGATAAGAAGGGGGTCACTTGGCTTCAGAAACCCCTACGCTCGGATACCCTGGCGAGGTTGATCCGCGAGGTGTTGGATCGACAGAGTTAGCAGTTGTCTCGAGGCTTACCCCGGAATACCGCGATTGCTATACCGTCCCCGGCAGGGAAAACAGCGCTGACCAGGTGTGGATGGTCTGCTAGACGACGATTGAAGTTGCGGATGGCTTTGGTAGCTGGGTCGTGGTGACTTGGGTCCACAACAGCTCCATGACGGAAAGCGTTGTGCGCGGCCAGGACGCCACCTGGTCTAAGATTGACAACCGCCCAATCGAGGTAAGCGGGATACCCTTGTTTCTCGGCGTCGATAAAGATGAAGTCAAACGGTCCCTCACTTCCTAGTCCTGGTAGCAGGTCGTGGGCGTTACCCACACGCACCTCCACCCGCTCGGCTACTCCCGCCAATTGAAAGTGCTCCCTAGCAACTGTGGCCCGGGCTGGTATTTTCTCGATCGTGATTAACCGGCCACCTGATGCTAAGCCGCGCGCGATCCAGACACCGCTGTATCCGCCCAATGTCCCAATCTCAAGCGCCAGATGGCTATCGCAAACTGTGGCCAGGAATTGGAGGAAACGACCCTCCTCTGGTTGGACCGTGATCGCTGGCAAACCACGTTCTGGGATTGCCTGCCTGATGTGGGCCAAGACCTCGTCCTCACGAGCGAAGGTTTGACGAATGTAGGAGCTAAGTGCATCACTGTAAGTTGCCATATGAGATTCCTAGAATAAGGGAGTAGGGATAGGGGATCAGGGGCTGAAGTGGTAACTAGGGAGCAAGTCTCATTCTGATAGCAGACCTCTGATCCATCGGATTATACCTTGTTACCCTGGACCGATCCCAGCACACTATTTACCCTGACAGAATCGCTGCTTGACACAAAGAACGCACCCGCAGCCTGCCCTGGCGTCACCGGGTTATGCTGTATGCGGTATTGATTTCGAGATATTCTAAATGTTACCGATAAGTTGTAGTGGTATAGAAATCACCCTAGAATCTTGGCCTATACTT
>JAUVOZ010000112.1 GCA_030598885.1 Anaerolineae bacterium
CAAGGTCCGGCTCGTCGAGGGCAAGCCTTTCGACCCCGCGAACGTCCAAGATGTGAGTGGGACCGAGGGAATAAGGACCGACATCGATGCCGTCATCGTGTCGATCGGAATGAGGTCTACTCTTCCACTTAAACAAGCGGAAGGTCTCTTCTACGCTGGTGATATGGCGACTGGCCCGACGACTGTCGTTGAGGCAGTCGCGTCTGGCAAGAATGCGGCAGTCGAGATCGATGCCTACCTGGGAGACCAGAAGAAACCTGTGATTGAGAAAGCGACGAAATCCTACTTCACCTTACCAGGTTTCAATCCGGTACCCGTCTCACTGGCGACCGATTTCTTCGGACAGCCGATCCGCTCGCCCTATCTCCTCTCAGCCTCGCCGCCCACAGATGGGTTGGATCAGATGATAAAGGCCTATGAAGCCGGCTGGGCCGGTGGCGTGATTAAGACTGCGTTTGACAACGTACCGATCCACATCCCTTCGGAGTATATGTTCACCTTCGGGCCATATACGTATGGGAACTGTGACAATGTATCGGGGCACTCGCTCGATCGTGTCTGCCGAGAGGTGGAGCAATTAGTAAAGCAGTGGCCGGATCGTCTCACCATTGCCTCGACGGGAGGCCCGGTGACCGGTGATGACGAGTCCGATGCTTCCGTATGGCAGTCGAATACGCGAAAGCTCGAAGCAGCCGGTGCGATGGGTATCGAATACTCTCTGTCATGTCCACAAGGGGGTGACGAGACCGAGGGTGATATCGTATCTCAGAATGCGGCCCTCACCGCCAAAATCATCGATTGGATTATGGCGGTCGGATCGCCTGAAATTCCGAAGCTTTTCAAACTGACTGCGGCGGTGACTTCGATCATACCGATCGTCCGTGCGATCCGTGAGGTCCTTGAACGATATCCCGGCAAGAAAGCAGGGATTACTCTTGCCAATACCTTTCCCACCCTCGCCTTCCGACCAGCTACAAGCGACCGTGCGTGGGAAGAGGGCATCATTGTCGGCATGAGTGGTGAGGGGGTTGCGCCCATCTCGTACCTCACGCTGGCGAAAGCTGTGCCAGAGGGTGTGGAGGTATCAGGAAACGCCGGTCCGATGGACTACAAGGCTGCCATGGATTTCCTTGCTCTTGGCGTCAAGACCGTCCAGTTCTGCACGATTGTCATCAAACACGGGTATGGGATTATTAAAGAGCTTGAATCGGGCACAGCGTTTCTCATGCAGGAACGTGGGATTGAATCGGTCAAAGAACTGATCGGAATCGCCCAACCTAATCCGATCACCGACTTCATGGATCTATCTCCGGTGAAGAAGGTATCCGACTTCGACCACGATCTGTGTGTATCGTGTGGAAACTGTACCCGCTGCCCCTATCTGGCTATCGAGCTCGATGACCAGCGCCTTCCATTATCAGACCCAGCGAAGTGCATCGGCTGCTCGATCTGTGCGCTGAAGTGCTTTGTTGGTGCAATAACCTTGCGGACGCGCAGCCCCGAGGAGCTCGCACTGTTGAAGGAGGATTAATCACAACCTTGAAAGAGATTAGCAATAACATCATAAGCAGCAAGAAAAGTGGAGGCGAAGGTTAATAAACGAACACACCTTTGGGATTAGTATTAGGTTGCTAACCACACAAGGTTAGCAAAGTATAATCAGTCAAGACTTTCGGTTGTTGCTTATTTTAGTAACGAAGGGACGAACCATGACTATTCGATTTGAGAACGGCATTGTTGTAACATTGGGCAGGGATAACAAAGTCCTGTGGAACGGATCGGTCGTCACCGATGGAGATCAAATTACAGCTGTCGGTGATACCCCTGAGATGAGAGAAAGTTTTCCCGACGCCGAGGTCGTCGATTGCTCGGGTAAGATAATCCTTCCGGGCTTCATATGTGCCCACCACCACTTTTATTCCACCATGGCCCGTGGTATGGCTCCACCGGGGGAACCAGCTTCTAATTTCGTCGAGATCCTCCAACGGCTATGGTGGAAGCTTGATAAGGCGCTCTCCGAGGAAGACATCACCCTTTCGACCCAGATCCCTCTCATCGAGTGCATTCGCAACGGCACGACTACAATCATTGACCATCACGCCTCTCCTTCAATGCGCGACGGATCGCTTGATCTTATCGAGAAGGCGGTCCGCGAGGCCGGTCTACGAGCCTCTCTCTGTTACGAGGTATCGGACCGCAACGAGCCCGGCGCGGGGATTGTTGAGAACGAACGTTTCATTAAGAAGGTCGGCAAGGGAGATGGTCAGATTGCGGCCATGATGGGCCTGCACGCCTCCTTTACCGTCTCGGATGAGACCGTCGAGAAGTGTGTGGGTATAGCTGAAGATGCTGGCGTTGGCTGTCACCTCCACGTGGCTGAAGATGCTGCGGATCGGGAGGATTCCATCACCAAGTATGGCACGCCAACGGTTAATCGGCTGCAGGGGCTAGGTGTAACCGGAGACCAGTCGATCTTTGTCCATTGCGTTCACATCGACGAATCAGAGATGGGGATTCTCGCCGACACGAAGACAAATGTCGTACACAACCCAGAATCGAACATGAATAACGCGGTTGGCGTAACCAAACTGCTCAAGCTGCTTGAGAAGGGCGTATTGGTCGGCCTTGGAACTGATGGGATGTCCTCGGACATGCTTGCTCAGATGCGTTGCGCTTATTTGCTGCACCGACTTGACAATCTGGATCCGCGGGTGGCCTTCGTGGAAGCACCACAACTGCTTCTACAAAACAACGCTGAAATCGCCGGACGCCAGTTTGGTATATCTCTAGGCGAGATCGCCGAGGGTGGTCCTGCTGATCTCGCCATTATTGACTATTGGCCCCCAACGCCTCTAAATGAGGCCAACTTTCTTGGGCACTTCATCTTCGGTCTGGTTGACGCCACTGTTGATACGACGGTCTGCCGAGGCAAGATCCTGATGAGAAATAAGAAGATCCTCTCTCTTGATGAAGAACGAATCGCAGCCCGCTCACGTGAACTTGCGCCGAAGATGTGGAAACGGTTATAAGGTATCTTTGATTTTAGACTTCGAATTGTATAGGTGAGAACGCTTGTCTCCGCTTTATGTTCGTTGGAGGAATGCTACCGTCCCACCATTTCCGGGATGTCTTATGGCTGGCGGTGAGCGCCTTGAATGCATATATAGAAAGGCATGATAACCAGCATGGCTAATCAGGATCAGAAGAAAACCAAGATCAAACAACCTAATTCTCGCCACTGCTTCGTCTGCGGTATAGAGAATCCTTGTGGCCTTAAGATGTCTTTCTACGAGGTGGAACCGGGGCATGCTGTAGCGGAGTATACTGTAACCGAACGCTACCAAGGCTATCCGGGCATCGTTCATGGTGGGATCGTGGCTGCCATGCTTGATGAAACATTGGGACGGGCTGCGATGGTCGGTGATCAAAAGCACTTCAGGGTGACTGCCAAGGTTGAGATTCGCTATCGCAAGCCGGTACCGGTTGGAATACCTCTGCAACTCCACGGAAGGCTTGGACGACGGCGTGGCAAGCTGATATTTGCCAGTGCTGAGTTGCGTCTACCTGATGGCACCCTGGCAGCTGAAGCGGAAGGTTTGCTTGTTGATCTCCCAGACCAGATTGCCGATCAGGAGCAACTCGAAACGCTGGGTTGGAAGGTCTACCCGGACTGAGCTTAAACCAACGGCAAGGAACCTGTGATGTGCCCATTCGAATTCTTCCGGCCAAAGACTTTAGCTGAAGCCATCGAACTTCTTGAGCAAGGCGTACCACTTGCTGGTGGTACAGCCCTGACCCCCCGTCGCGGTGAGATACCAGCAGTGATCGATCTGCGAGAGCTGGGCCTTGACAATCTTGAAATACAAGATAACACCATCCTGATCGGTGCCGGGCTTACCCTGCAAAAGATGGTCGATGCTGTACATATACTCCCAGTAGCGCTGAGGGAGGTTTGTATTAAAGAATCGGGTTGGAATCTACGGAATATGGCGACGCTTGGCGGGGTGATTATGTCTGGTGACGGACGATCTCCGTTGCTAACCGTTTTGTTGGCATTGAGGGCGCAAGCGGTGATTGAGCCGGGGGGAAACACGGTTCCACTTGTTGATTTGCTTCAGCAACGGGAAGAAGCTGGCTTTCATCACCTGATCACAGCAATTCGACTTGATAACCCCCTCGCTTTGGTTTATGAGCAGATATCGAGAACACCGGCGGACCGGCCTATAGTATGTGCAGCTATCGCCCACTTCCCTGAGGAAAACGCTGGGTATCCGTTCCAGGTGGCGTTGGGTGGTTTCGGTTCACACCCTATTCGGGTTGAGGAAGCCGAATCCATACTAGAAGGCGATGGAGATATCGATGCTGCGGTGGAAGCCTGCCGTAAGGTCTATATCGAGGCAGGAGATGCCTGGGCGAGTCCGGAGTACCGTTCACATTCAACTGGTGTGCTGGTGCGACGCTTATTGATGGAGTTGCTAAGCTAATGCAAATTCATTTCATCCTCAACGAGGTACAAATTGAGATCGAGGTATCACCAGATACCACCTTGCTCTCTGTTTTACGAGATCAATTGGGTTTGTATGGTGTAAAACATGGTTGCGAAACCGGTGAGTGCGGCGCATGCACAGTCTTGCTCGACGGCGAACCGGTGAACTCATGCGTGATGTTGGCTCCCCAGGTAGATGGGCGGAAGGTGACGACGATAGAAGCGCTTGGAGAACACCCCGACCAGGGTTGGCGACGGAGCGCTGGCCTTGATCCGATCCAGCAAGCCTTCGTGGAGACTGGCGCGATACAATGTGGATATTGCACACCAGCGATGATCTTGGTTGCCCGTGCCCTACTCGCCCGAGAACCAGATCCCTCTGAAGAACAAGTACGCCAGGCATTTTCTGGTGTGCTCTGCCGATGTACAGGTTACTTAAAGCCGGTACAGGCTGTGCTTCGGGCGGCTGCGGTAATGCGAGGTGAGGTTGTTGAGCCGATTGAGGGCCCGATCCCTGCCCCATCAGGACTGTTCCACGCAAGAGATGAGGAGCCCAGGGAAGGGGGTTTGACGCCTGGTAGTCCGGAGTTGCTCACCCGAACAAGCGTAATGCCGGATATTATAGTCGCGTCTCAAACCGAGCCTAGGCGTGTAGTCGGTCACCCGGAAGTGAAGGTAGATGCCATCAAATTAGTTCAGGGCAAGCCAGCTTTCACGGCTGATATCGAGATGCGTGGCATGCTGGTGGCCAAGGTGCTCCACAGTCCACTCGCTCATGCTCGTATTAAGAATATTGACTGTTCCAAAGCCCGTGCGCTGCCCGGGGTTGCCGCGGTGCTCACCTGGGAGGATATACCCAGGGTAGTCTATTCAACCGCGGGTCAATCTGATCCAATTCCGGGACCTTTGGATTCGTTTTCCTTGGACTACAAAGTACGTTTCGTAGGAGATCGAGTAGCCTTTGTCGCCGCTGAGACTGAGAGTATTGCTGAGCAGGCGGTTGATTTGATTGAAGTGGATTATGAACCTTTGCCAGCGATCATTGACCTCGAAGAGGCGATGATCGGGGGCGCGCCGCAGATCCACGACGAACCTGAGTATGTGGATTTCGCCGAATCCGATCCGAAGAGGAACTTAGCAGCCCAGATCCGTATAGACATTGGCGATGTCGAAGGGGGCTTCGCTGAGGCGGATGTGATAATCGAGGGAACATACCAGGTTCCCAAAGTGCAAATGGCTCACATTGAGCCACATGTTGTGGTTACCTACTGGGATGAAGACGACCGGCTGGTGATCAGAACCAGCACCCAAGTCCCCTTCCATGTCCGGCGACAGTTGGCGCCGGTTATCGGCTTGGCGCCGAAGCGCATCCGGGTTATCAAACCGCGTATTGGTGGAGGGTTCGGCGGTAAACAGGAAGTGATGATCGAGGATGTAGCTGCCCACCTTACCATCGCCACTGGTCGACCGGTGCGCTTCGAGTATACCCGAGCGGAGGAATTCTTCGCCGCCCGTTCTCGCCATCCGATGCGCATTCGCCTAAGGACTGGGGTCAAGCGCGATGGCACGATCACCGCTAACGAGATGTATGCGCTCAGCGATACCGGAGCTTATGGCTGCCATGCCCTGACGGTAACCGGAAACACGGGGCACAAGGCGATGGCGCTTTATGTGGGCGATGGTCCTTACCGTGAGGCGCCTAACATCCGCTTCTACGCTGATATTGTTTACACCAACACTCCACCCAGCGGCGCTTACCGGGGATATGGCGTGCCACAGGGTTTCTGGGCGGTTGAACGTCATATGGAGGTGATAACTCGCGAGTTGAGTTTAGACCCACTCGCTTTCCGGTTGCAGAATGCGTTGCGGGTGGGAGAAATCCATCCTTTCAGTGCCGCCTGGTCGGAAGGGCGTGAGCCACGCCCAGAGACGATAAATACCTGCGGGCTGGAGGATTGTGTGCGACAAGGGGCAGCAGCCATTGGATGGGCGGAAAAGTTTGGTAATCCCGATTGGCATCAAGTACCTGGGACGTCACACTTGCGGCGAGGGATTGGGGTTGCAATGGTGATGCACGGCACCGCCATCCCCTATCTCGACATGGGTGGTGCCAGTATCAAGATTAATGATGATGGCTCCTTCAACCTGCTCGTCGGCGCCACCGATCTGGGCACAGGCTCGGATACCGTCCTGGCGCAACAAGCGGCGGAGGTTCTGGGGGTGCCCTTGGAGGATATCGTCATTTACTCGTCGGACACTGACTTCACCCCC
>JAUVOZ010000022.1 GCA_030598885.1 Anaerolineae bacterium
CCTTCATAGTCGATATACTCCTCTATCGACTGACCTAATACAGAAACAAGCGCCTCTAACTTTGGCAGAGGGATTGGTCTCTCTCCGTGCTCGAAGACGCTGACTCGCCTTGGGGATAAGCCGGTTGTTTGTGCTAAGGCACGAATAGACAACCCCGCTTCGGTGCGATGTTTACGCAACAAAGCACCGACCATCCGTTGTCGGAGTGAGACCATGGTGGTGGGATCGAAAACAGCTTTCAGTTTTTTTCCTACGGTTGAGCCAGATAAGAAATACGGCAAAGGGATATCAAGATGGTAAGCGAAAAGTTCGAGTTCAGGCAGTGAGATTGCTTTGCGGCCGCGCTCATAGGATGAGAGGGTGCTGCTGGTGCTGCCGATCAAGGCAGCCGTTTCCTTGAGACTTTTATTGGCTGCCAGACGGGCTTCTCGTAACATCGCTCCTAGCATCTTCGCCCGTAGTGTGAGCGCATGTCGATCTGTCATGAACCTGCTCCAGATGATGGGTCGATAGGATTATAGCAGAGTTCCCATCGGGCTAAGGTCATCGGACTTTATCACCGGCTCGTTTGAGATTTTGCAGGAGATTGGTGCTGAACCGGTCGATAGTGAAGGTGATTGATTCCTCAGGAAATCTCAGGTGGAGGGGTGCGTGTAAGGAATTAGCCAAGTGGAAACTGGCACCCATGTTGGGGATACTAATGTCAAATTCTTGCCCAAAGGTGGCTTGTATTGCATCCACATTCATTCCCTCAGTGGCAAGAGGTCGGTTACTAATGAAGATGAGGCGGTCTTTTGGAACGCCTTCCGCGTGGAGGTAGTTCCGTACAGAAAGTGAGCTGGATATGCCCAATTCATCAGGGGTGAGGATCATCACAATAGCATCTGCTTGTCGCAGCACAAGCATAGCCAGGTGTGAAAGGTCGCGTCCGATATCAACCACTAGGTAATCAAATGCTGCCTGTAAAGTCTGGATAATCGGTGGTAGGCGGTCGGTTGGCAAGTTGACCGCTTGGTGAGGATCATCGCACCCTGGAACCAGGTAGAAGCCCCATGATCTGGGTGCCGGGAGGTTCTTACGCAAGAATTCAGGGGTTAGTTCCCCACTGCTCATTTCGGTAAGCTGAACGAGGTCGATCGGTCGTTTGGATCCAGTGATTTGGGCTAAAGACCCAATAGGCAAGACCAGATCAAGAACAGCCACAGTACGATTTGAAGCCTGACGTGCAATCTGACTGGCGATGTTAAGGCATAGCGATGAAGTGCCCACACCTCCCTTGGCGCTAAGGAAGGCTATAAGGTGGTTGGATGGTATGGGTCCTTTCGCCTTTTGTTTGAGCTGTCCTACGCGTTGTTCCCCGGCTAAGTAGCGTAGAAGTGTGTCGATGGCGTCGGTTTGTTTGACGATATATTGGTCGAGCCCGGCTTCGAGCCCGGCAGTAGTGTCTTCCGGCTGGGAACGGGAGGTTAGACCAACGATAATCTTGCGGCTGGTTCGTTGATCGCCACGCAGCTTGCGAACGACCTCCAGACCGTCGAGGTCAGGCAAATCCAACTCCAACACGATGATATCGGGTTGATCGCGCCAGGCGTTGATCAATCCCTCTTTACCCGAGAACACTACCTGAACATGGAAACCTACCCGGGAAAGCGTTTGGCGCATGAAAGTCGCAATGCTCTCGTCGGGTTCGATCAGTAATAGATGGACTTCTGTCAACTCAATCTTCCAGGGTCAGTCATCGGGTGTTGCACCCGATTCGGGAGGCATAAGATATCCAATCCCCTGTCGAGTGACGACATGGATCGGTTTCTTGGGATCGGCCTCGATTTTTTGTCGTAGCCGGCTGAGGCAAACCCATAGGATTTCTTTATCGTCGCTGTATTCCGGTCCCCAAACTGTGGTCAGTAAATATTCAGGACTTAGCACTCGGCCAAGAGCGGCGGCGAAAGTCTGCAGCAAGCGATATTCTGTAGCGGTCAGAGCGATTTCCTCCCCGGCGACGGTGACCAGGGCGCGTGGCAGGTTGATCTCAAGTTCGTGGTGTTTGAAAATTGGTTTGTGAAAGTCGTCCATAGTATGGCGTTCAGCCCGACGCAGCACCGCACGCACTCGAGCCAGTAGTTCTTGTGCGGAGAAGGGTTTGACGATGTAATCGTCGGCACCGGTGTCCAGACCGCGCACCCGGTCCCGTTCCTCGCCCTTAGCGGTGACGATGATTATTGGTACCGAGGAGAACTCACGGATGCGTTCGCAGGCGGTGAATCCATCCATGACCGGCATCATGATGTCGAGCAGGATCAGATCGGGCTGGCTGGCTGCCACCGCCTCGACCGCCTGCTTACCATCAGTTGCGGTTTGAACGGTATAGCCGTCAGTGACCAGGTTGACCTCTACCAGACGAAGGTAGCGTGGCTCGTCGTCAACTACAAGGATAACCTTTTCTTGGTTCATCTTAGCTCTCCAGGTTGTTCTCGTCGCTGGTGGGTGGGATAGGGAGGGTGAAGTAGAAGCGAGAGCCGACGCCGGGCTCGCTATCTACACCAATCTCACCACCGTGAGCTTCAACAAGTTTTCGGCAGATGTAAAGTCCCAGACCGGTACCGCGGGCATCATCCATGCTATCGGGGACTCGATAGAAGCGTTCAAACAAATTAGTGATATGTTCCGCCTGGATGCCCGGACCCTGATCGTCGACCTCTAGGTGGATTTGACTGCCCCGCTGGCTGACCCGGATGTTGACTTCTGCACCCGGAGCATACTTGTGAGTATTGGAAAGGAGGTTATTCAGAACCTGGGCGATGCGGGTGGCGTCGATCCGCAGGTCCGGTAGGTTTTCGGCGATTTTGACATTTAAAGGCATGTAGGGATATAGCGATCTTGTGCGAGAGACCACATCCCGAATAGTGGGCTCAATGCGAGTAGCTTCAAGCGATAAACTAAGGGTGCCGGTTTCCAGACGGGAGGAGTCGAGCAAGTTGTCAATTAGTTCACACAGGCGATCGGCTTCGTCATCGACAATATGTAAGAACTCTTCGGTAGTCTCCTCGTCCCAGTTTGCATCCTCCCGCAGCAGGGTTGTTACATAACCCTTAATGAATCCTAAAGGTGTCCGCAGTTCGTGAGAGATGGTGGAAATGAATTCGTCTTGCATCCGTGCCAGTTCGCGTTGAGCCTCCAGACTGGCGATGCGGCGTGCCATGCGTCGGTTTTCTAACAGCTGGCCTACGTGCCAGGCGACGAATTCAGCCAACCGGATGTGCTCGGGTGGATAAGCTGGCCCTCCAAAGCGTCCGAAGATCAATCCGCCGACGCAACGTCCGCTGACCATCAATGGCAAGCCGAGATAATCACGTCGCCGTTCCCGACCCTCGACCGATGGACCGGCGTCCTCCTGCCTCAGGACAGTCTGACCGGTTCGGAAAGCCTCAGCCGCAGCCGGTTCTCCCCAAACCAGTTTAGACTCGCTAGAACGCCCCCGACCCAGGGCACGGGCATAGCTTGGTTCGAGTTCGCCTGAGTCCTCATTTTGCAAGTAAAGGGAGACAATGTCGAAGATGAAGATTGTACGGGCAAGACGGAACACAGTGTCTAGACCAGCATCGGTATCGAATGTCTCAGCGACGACACGCGCGATAGCGTAAACGGCGTTAAGCTCGGTGCCGTATGCCAACGGTCCTGGGGGAATAAGTGGTCCGGTCATCCGATATTCGCCGCGATTGGCAGCGGGAAACTAAAGGTACTGCCCTTGCCCTCTTCGCTCTCCACTTTCATGATAGTCTCATGGGCGTCTAAGATCAACTTCACTAAAGCCAGTCCGAGGCCGGTGCCTCCGTAGCGGCGGGTAGCGGAGCCGTCCAGTTGGTGAAATGGCTCGAAGATCTCCTCCACCCTATCGTTCGGGATTCCGATTCCGGAATCGCAGATGGAGAGGATGACATGTTGATCTTCCTGTCGGGCGAGAAAAGTCACCCGACCGTCTGAAGGAGTAAATTTAATCGCGTTATCTACCATTTGGAAGAGAACCCAAGTAAGTCGTTCCGGGTCGGCAAGAAGCGGAGGTAGTTCTGGATCAATCTTCGTTTCGAGGGTGATCCCTGCTCGGCTGGCTTTATCTTGGGAACGTTCGATCACGCCATTGGTCAGGTTATATAAGGATATTTGCTGCAAGTTAAGCCTTAATCCTTCGCGTGAAGCAGTGGAGAACTGAATAAGATCCTCGATTAACTTTCCCAGGCGCTGGGTGGCCCGTTGGATCACGTCTATCGCTTTGACCTGTTCGGGGGTTAGCGAGCCTAGTTGTTCCTCGCCGATCAGCTCGATGTATCCCTTGATGTGTGCCAAGGGGGTTCTAAGCTCATGGGAGATGTTCGAGATTAAGTTGGCCTTAATTTGGCTGATTTCAGTGAGACGATCTAGGGCATGTCGAAGCTCGGCTGTGCGTTCCTTCACTCGTTGTTCTAATGTCCGATTGGTTTCTTGAAGGGCGGCGTGTAATTCAACTATCTGCTGGGTGATCACCTTGTCCAGTATTTCTCGGTCAATTAGATCCATTTGCACTAGCGTTTGTCCGAGTAGTAGGCGCTGACCTTGGGAAGCGAGGTCTTTCTGATATTGAAGTGCGGTTTCAAGCATATCGGGGGTGATGAATCCTTGTTCGATCAAGTACTCCCCAATTCGTGGAACCAGTGACTCCGGCGCCGAGATGAGCGGGGCTGTTTCTGGAACACTTTCTCGATAAGCCTTATCAGCAAGTAGCGTGAAGAGTGCTAAATCCACACCACACTGAGGGCATGTTCTAGCGGCGCGTGGAAGAGGATTGTCACATCTTGGGCAGAGGACAGTAGAGTTGTCCGCTGTGGGTTCGGATTCTTCCGCCATTACATTTCCTTCACCGGTAAAACTCGTTGGGTATCTTAATCCTTCTGTCCCATCAGGGCAAGCGGGGGGTTTCGGCTTTGAAAGGAGCCTGTAAGGTCAATAATAGGCGAAATAGCGCATAATAGGGGAGGTCGGAAGAGGGTTGATTATGGCAGTTGAAGTTTTACTCATAGACGACGATCCAGATCTCTCCATTATGCTGCGTACGTTGCTGAGAGGCCAGGATTTCCAGATACAGGCGGTTTTCTCGGGTGAGGAAGGGATTCAAGCTTGCCGAGGAAGCCAACCCGATGTAGTGATCTTGGATATCCTAATGCCCGAGATGGATGGTTGGGAGGTCTGTGAACAGATACGTGATTTCTCTGAAGTCCCGATTCTTATCCTTTCCGCGCTCGGCTCTCCGGGAAGCGTCGCCCGTGCTCTGGATGCAGGAGCGGATGATTATTTGATCAAGCCGATCCATGCTAGCTTGCTCGCATCACGCTTACGTACACTCGTTAGGCGTAGCCTGTTGGTACATGAGGAGCAGGTGGCGTAAATACACCCTTTGTTTGGAATCGCTGGCTGGCAACCGCGTTTTTCCTGAAATAAACCACGCAGCTACGGCTGCGTGGTTCATTTTCAGGGGATATGTCGGATAATCCTGCTCGTTTTATAGCGTTGCTTTGATTGCTCCGCCGTCGAACATCAATGCATGTCCGTGAATGAACGAGGCGGCTGGCGACGCCAACCAGACGACTGCTCGTCCATATTCCTCGACGGTGGCCATACGACCAAGTGGAAGTTCGGCTGTCACCCGGGATATTTCTTCATCGATCGAAGTTTGATTTCGGTTTGCTCGGTCGGTCATTAACTCCTGGACTCGCTCGGTCCATGTCCAAGCGGGATTAATCGAGTTGACGCGGATGCCTCTGGGACCAAGCTCATTTGCCAGGGACTTCATCAGGCCGATGACTGCCAAGCGGATTGAGTTGGAAAGGATCAAATGATCGATTGGTTGTTTGACAGAGTAAGACTGGGTTGCGACGATACTTCCTTCACCCCGCTCCAACATATGAGGTATGACGGCGTAGCATAAGTGGACCGCGCTCATCAGCGTCAGCTCCACGGCTGCTTCCCAATCCTCTGGGCATAGGTTTAAGAACCCCCCAGGAGGCGGACCTCCGGCGTTAATGATCAGGATGTCGATCTGGCCAAATCGTTCTAGAGTTTTCTGCTTCAGCACCCGGATGTCGTCGGACTTGGTCAAATCGGCACGAATTGCCAGGACCTCGGCGCCCGTTTGGTCACGGATCTCTTCGGCTGTGCCATCTACTCGATCACTTCTGGCACAGATTGCCACCTTGGCACCTTCACGCCCGAATTCCATGGCAGCCGCTTTGCCTAACCCGCTTGAGGCGGCGGTGACCAGGGCTACATTGTCTTTCAATCCGAGATCCATATTCCCTCCTTAGACGACGTCTCATAGAAGGGCGATTTGATCGTCGATCACCTGAATGTCGGGTCGATGCTTTTCGATCCAGGTTGGGATGCCAGCCAGCCTTCGCTGGACATGCCGAACATCATTGCTGACCACCACGCAGGCAATGACCGCCAACTGGTGATGGTCGTTGTGATCGATCTCAGCAACTGAGATATTAAATTCCCGGTGCAATCTGGCCAAGAGGGGTTTTAAGCGGCTGCGCTTCTGCTTAAGAGAATTGCATCCTGGTAGATTTAGCTCGATGGTCAGTGCCGCGACATGCATATTATGAGTGTAGTCCGGTTAGAGGTTAGTGGCAAGATATATCGCTGGTGTTAGATTCGCTCCGTCCAATCTGAATGATTGTAGCGGCTGGAGACCAGCATCTCTGCTAGTTGGTACTCCGATTCTGTGGGAGGTTCTAGATCCAGGCTCAAACCTAATGCGCTGGTGAAACCCTCGATCAAAGCTTCAGCTGCCTGCTGCCAGGGCAACGGTCTTCCTAATAGTTCCTCCACAGTTACCGCCTGCTCTCGAATATACTGAGCAGATTGTTGGCTCGATGCTTCGTCTTCGAATCGTAGCACCTGACAGATGCGGGTAATATCCCCGTTTAAGGGTAGCGAACCGTGTTGTAATACACCACCCCGACGCCGCACTTGAGCGCTGCCGATGAGCTTTCTACCTCCGACGGTGATCTCATAAGCGCTGGGCGCCTGGAAACAAACAGGGTTGGTTCGTTGTTCTTCGGGAACGGGGATGTTGGGTTGAACCTCTACATGAAGACCTAGCATGGTAAGCGCAGCGGCCAGGCCTAGACTAAGGTGTTGATAGCTTTGGAGGACGCCTCCGGCAACATGTTTATTAGTGCTAGCGGCGATCACGGCATAGGTGAGCTCGTCGGTGTGCAGGAGGGCTCGACCACCGGTTGGGCGACGGACGAGATCCCAGCCCAGTTCATTGAGACGCTGTCGATCCACATCCGCCACAGGCTGAGCGTAGCCAATGGAGAGGCATGGTGGTTGCCAGGCATAGAGTCGCAGGGTGGGTGGCGATTCGCCAGACGAGACCGCCTCTAGAATGGCCTGGTCAAGGGCCATGTTATTATCACCAGGGGAGGGCGATGAGATGATTAGACGCCAGTTATCCATGGGTGTTTTAGACATCGAGATATTATACTTGGTTCATGACATCGCTTGATCGAATGCGTATCTGCAGTCGGGCATAGATCGCATGGATTAATCAAGCCAAAGATCCTATCGGTGGGTTGTGGTTTATATCCAGATTATCATTTATAACCAAATCCATATCAACCTGTATGGGGTATATGGTAAACTCCAATCCTTGGGGACTAAAATTAATGCTTTGGCACGGCATCTGGAGATACAGAGCTTGATATATCCTCAAAGGGTGATCCTTTTACTTAGCCGTCAGTAGGGAGTTTCTTGGTGAATAATCTGAAAGCTAATCTCTCGCTATTTATGGGAGTTCTAGTGGTCATGCTCAGCCTTGTTGGATGTGAACCTGTCCGGACGCCCACTGGTACATCCGAGACGGTGGTTCCCACCCCATCGCCTCCCCCAGCAACTACCACACCTAAGCCAACCGCGACCGCTGAAATGACGCCATCATTACGCGGCACTGTTAATTTGTGGCTCGATTGGGATCCGGTGGAGCTAGGGACGCTTCACAAGGTGATTGCTGCATTTCAGGAGAATTTTCCGCAGGTCACCTTCGCCATCGCGTATTATCCACCGGATGAACTCCGCCCGGCATTTGAGGCGGCGGCAATAGAAGGTAAGGCGCCCTCCCTGCTCTTCGGTCCTGCCAGTTGGGGTCCTGAGTTATGGGAAAGCGGTACGTTGCTCGACCTCACCAGTTGGGCGGATGCTGAACTTCAAGCGACGATTGATCCAATCGCTTGGCGTCAAGTTGTTTACGATGGAGCGTTGGTTGGCTTACCGGTTGAAAGGCAGGGGATGGTCCTTTATCGTAATCGTTCAATAGCCTCCAGCGCAGCAGCAACCCTGAACGAACTGGTCGAGGCTGCGCAGCGTTTAAAAGACGGTGAGATTGTCGGGGCTGGTTTTGATTATGGTTTCATGTACTCAGCCTCGCAACTGGCAGCCTGTGATGGAGACCTTTTTAACGAAAGAGGCGACTTGAGCCTTGATAACCAAGTGGGATATTGCTGGTTGAGGTTGCTGAGAACTTTACGAGATACCGGGCAGGTGAGTCTTAATTCAGAAGACGACCTGGTTCTATTTGAAACTAGTAGATCAGCCTGGCTGATTGAGAGCACTCTTGAAGCTTCGCGGCTGGCGCGAGTCATCGGTTTTGACAATCTTGTGATCGATCCTTGGCCTCTATACTCAGAAACCAATAAGCGACTAGCCGGTTTCGTGTGGACTGAAAATGTCTATCTGGTGGCCGGTACTTCCCCGGTCGATCTGGAGGTATCTTGGGCATTCGCTAGATTCTTGCTGACGCCAGAGGGTCAACTCATCCTAAGTGATCCAGAAGGCGCATCCCACCTCCCTTCGTTTTCATCTATTACATTGAGTGATGGGCTTCAAGCTCAGATGACCGCCTCTCTTTCATCCGGTGTAACCCTGCCGCTCCATCCTGACCTGAGCCTGTATATAGAGCCGTTGGAGGGTGCAGTTCGCGCGGTGACTCTGCAAGGGTCGAGCCCGGAATTTGCATGGGAGATGGCTCTCAAGAAGATCGACCAAGAATTGCCCGACAGTGAAGGCGAGGAGTAACTGCTAGCTAACCTGGTCTCCGGGGTCGTTGTATAATCCGCAGTGTAGGAACCCCTGGCTGTCAAGTATCTTAAGACCAACAGCAGTGGCGGTTTATTCGGTCTCAAAGCGAAAAGGGTTTGCAGAAGATGCACCTGATACTCACCCACGAGCAGGCGGATTTTGACGCTGTCGCATCGTTGTTGGCGGTGCGCCTACTCGATCCCGAAGCCCTGGCTGTATTGCCCAGACGCCTCAATCGCAATGTGCGGGCTTTCCTGACGTTGTATGGTGATGGACTGCCATTAATTGAGTTCGATGATTTACCGCGTGAACGTATCGATCGGCTGACGCTTGTGGACACTCAAACCCCGGTTTCGGTTAAAGGGTATAGTAAACGCACTCAAGTTCACGTCATCGATCACCATCCCGTCGATCAAGGACTAGATCCGTCATGGACCAGCCATATCGAAGTGGTAGGGGCGACGGCAACGCTCCTGGTTGAGACGTTGGAGGAAGCAGGGATCGAACTCGATCTAGTTACTGCGACTATGTTGCTGCTGGGGATCTATGAGGACACTGGGTCATTATCTTACCCGGGAACAACGCCGCGCGACATCCGAGCCTGCGCTTGGCTGCTTGATCGTGGCGCTAGCCTGACAATCGCGGCTGACTTTCTAAATCACCCTCTCTCCTCTGAACAGCGTCATCTATATAATCGATTGCTAGAGACGGCTGAGACCTATGAGTTTCAAGGGCTTTCAGTGGTAGTCGCCTGTGGTTCTGTCGAGGATATGACAGATGAAATTTCTACATTGGCTCACAAGTTGCGTGATCTCTTCGACCCAGATGGGCTCTTCGTGCTGGTGATGCTGGATGGAGGAGTGCAACTGGTAGCGCGTTCCACAACAGAGTTGCTCGATGTGGGTGAGGTGGCTGAATATTTTGGTGGTGGAGGGCATAGCCGGGCTGCTGCAGCCCTCATCCGCGATCGGAGCATAGAGCAGGTTTGTGAGGAATTACTGGCATATCTTCCAACGGTGGTTAAGCCGGCGAAGACAGTTGGAGAAATTATGTCACGTGGTCCGCAATTGTTAAATCCTGATGATCTGGTTGCCGATGCAGCTGAGCGCATGCAGCGCTTTGGTCATGAGGGTTACCCAGTTGTGGATGGCAGCCGGGTGGTTGGCTTACTGACTCGCCGGGCTGTTGATCGAGCGATGACCTACGGTATGGGAAAGAACCCGATTTCCAGCATCATGGAGGCTGGGGATCTCGTGGTACACCCTGGGGATTCGGTTCAGCACCTTCAGCGAGTTATGATCCAATATGGTTGGGGGCAGGTGCCAGTGGCCGACCTGGAGACCGATGAAATAATCGGTATTGTGACCCGTACGGACCTGCTTAAGACACTGGGAGCTGCAGTCGACGACACGCCTATGGCCAGTCTCGCCGATAGACTCCAGAACGCCCTTCCACCCGCCCGGTTAGAGCTTCTAAAACTTGTAGCTCGTCAAGCTGAGGTGGGTAACGACGCATTATTCATCGTGGGCGGCTTCGTGCGAGATCTATTGCTCGGGGCACCAAGCGTCGACTTCGATTTAGTGGTCGAGATCGATGCAATTGAACTGACCCAAAGTCTGGTAGATGTTTATGGGGGGCGGATCAGCAGCCACCGCCGCTTCGGCACCGCTAAATGGCGATTGGACCGAGAACAGCCAAATCTGCTGCAGGACCTTGGTGGTAGCTTGGTCGAAGCCGACGAGCTTCCCGAGAACCTCGATTTTGTAACTGCCCGTACTGAATTCTATTTGCACCCTACTGCGCTGCCTTCAGTTGAGAGAGGTAGTATCAAGCTCGATCTCCACCGACGGGATTTCACTATCAATACCCTCGCTCTTCGGTTGGATGGTCGTTATTATGGCCAACTGCTTGATTACTGGGGCGGCGGCCGTGACCTACGTGAGGGTCTGATCCGTGTGTTGCACTCGATCAGCTTTGTTGATGATCCGACGCGTATGTTGCGGGCTGTTCGTCTCGAACAACGATTGAGTTTCGAGATCGAAAGCCGAACATTGGATCTGCTAAAACAAGCGCTTCCATTACTGGATCGTGTCAGCGGAGAACGAATTCGGAGTGAATTAATCCTAATGTTCAAGGAAGACCACCTGCTGGATATCATGACTCGTCTGGAGGAAATTGGTCTTCTAAGAGCTATTCACCCAACCTTCGCCTGGGATGAATGGTTGAAAATCCGCTTCGAGCAGGCGAGGACGTTTACTCCACCTCAGGAGTGGTGTCTTACGACTACGCCGAAGATGGAATTTCTGCTCTATTCTCTGCTGTGCTTCCGTCTTTCAGCTGAGGATGCGAAAGCTGTTTGCCATCGCCTCCACTTACCAGCTTCAATAAGGACAGATATCCTGGAGGCAAATCGCTTGGGTTCTGAATTACAGGCTCTGACGGAGAGGATAAAGCCGAGCGAAGTTGTGACCCGATTGGAAGGAAGCCGGGAGGAGGCAATAGTGGCAGCGTGGTTGGCGCTGGCGGATAGTCCGGAAGCGCGCGACTTGCTTTATCGATATCTAACTGATTGGCGCATGGTCACTTCCCAGGCAGATGGTGACACTTTGAGGACTCTCAAGTTGCCGCCTGGTCCGGCGTATCGTCGCATTCTCTGGAGTCTTCGAGCGGCATGGCTTGATGGTGTAATCAGTACAGCTGAGGAGGAGGCGGCGTTGCTCCATCGTCTTATTGAGGAAGCTAAGGATCACAGTGAAGGCGCTTGAGGTCTTCATCCGACCAGCACAGGAGGATGATCTACCTGCCCTCGAATGGGGAGGTGAATACAGACGTTACCGTCGGCTTTACCAACGAGCTATGAGGGAGGCTCACCAGGGCCGGCGCGCCTTGTTCGTGGCGGAGGTTGGGGGCGAAATCGTCGGCCAGATATTCGTTCAATTTGTTTGTAACCGTCCCGAACTGAACGACAAATCATCAACCGGATACATCCAATCTTTTCGTATAAAACCACCCTTCCGCAACTTTGGCATTGGTACCCGTTTGATCCATCAGGCGGAGGATGTATTACGGGAACGTGGATTCCATCAGGCGATCATCGCCGTAGCTCAACAGAATCGTGCTGCTCGACGACTTTATGAGCGGTTGGGTTACACAGTCTTCGCCGAGGATCCAGGACAGTGGTCATATGTCGACGATCACGGTCAGCTTAAATATGTCTCTGAGCCTAACTACCTTCTACGGAAGCAACTCTAGAGACCCAGTAAACCCCATTCACTCTCCCGATGACCCGTCTGAATTACGATGAGATAAACATAACAACGCCTTAGGTTCAATCGTGACCCGGCCGATGTTGACCCCGGTCCTAACCTGGCATAAAACTTGCCCCGTATGACCCGAGGTGAGCCAGGGTTTGGTTTTTCCACCTCTAGCGGGCGATTAAACCTGACCGAGACCGGGTGGGAAATAGGCTGTGCTTATATACCCAAAGAGCTAGGGAGCGGCTGATTTGTGAGTCAATCATTCTCTCACCACAGATTTAATATCGTTTTAATTGGACTTAGTTTTCTTATTTTAGTCCAAGCCTGTGCTCAACCTGATTCGCCAGATCGGTCTTGGCAATTGCACAAGCCGGGGGTTGAAAAGGATCCAACCGCTCAATCGGATCCTTACCCGAGCGCGACTCCTCACCCCCTGACTACTTATCTCCCATCAACCCGCCGACCCAACGAGCACTATCTCACACCAACTCCAGACATCTTCCGCGATCAGCCGACCATCCGTAGCGAGACTGAGTTCTACATCGTACAACCAGGGGACTCGCTTAGCGTGATCGCAGTTCGATTTAACGTCAGTCCCCAATTGATCCTAGCCGCCAACAATCTCACCAACCCGGATTTCCTTGCCGTCTGGCAGACTCTGGTCATACCTCCACCGATCCTGCAAGCTCCTGGTCCCAACTTTAAGATCATCCCAAACTCGGAACTGGTCTACGGTCCGGCAGGCGTATTCTTCGACCTGCGTTCAGAAGTCACCCGGCGGGGAGGGATCCTGGCACATCACACTGAGGAAGTCGAAGGTAAGGAGTTGAGTGGGACGGGAGTGGTGCAGCTTGTAGCTCAACGATATTCGGTCAATCCACGACTGCTACTGGCGGTGTTGGAGTACCAAAGTGGCTGGCTGACGAGCCACGATGTCCCGGCTGATAGCTTGAGATATCCTATCGGGTATATCCGCTCAGGTTGGGGGGGGTTATTCAGTCAACTCTCCTATGTGGCCAATCAACTTAACACTGGATATTACCGGTGGCGAGCGGGCTGGGATGGCCCTTATGTCTTCAGCGATGGAAGCGTGGTCGTTCCCGGGCAGGGGGTGAACGCCGGTACAGTAGGTGTGCAATACCTGTTCTCTCAGCTATATCCTGTGGATGCATGGCGGGAAGTAGTTGGGGAGAACGGCTTCTACCATACATACCTATCCCTTTTTGGTAATCCGTTTGACCGAGCAGTGGAACCCCTGCTACCCGCTGAGCTTGAGCAGCCGCCTATGCAACTGCCTTTTGAGCCAGGGATAATCTGGTCATTCACTGCAGGGCCGCATAGCGCCTGGGATAGGGGGGCAGCCTGGGGGGCTCTCGACTTCGCGCCATCATCATACGCTGTTGGATGTATACGTTCTGACGAGTGGGTGGTCGCGGTTGCCGATGGATTGGTATTGCGCACTGGAGAGGGGGAGGTTATCTTAGACATCGATGGTGATGGATACGAGCAGACTGGATGGGTATTGCTTTATTTGCATATCGAAGAACGCGACCGGGTTAAACCGGGGGTTGTCCTTCAAGCCGGCGACCGCGTTGGGCATCCGTCTTGTGAGGGTGGAATATCAACCGGCACCCATGTACACTTGACCCGCAAGTATAATGGTGAATGGATTCCTGCCGATGGTCCCATCCCATTCGTCTTGGATGGTTGGGTTTCTGCGGGGCAGGGGACGGAATACAACGGCACAATAAGCCGAGGACCCATCACGATTGAGGCATATTATCGCCGCGGTTCGAACAACCAGATTACGAGATGAGGTTTTATTGATCCTGCACCTGCCTAACCACGTTAAAAGAATCCTTTGTGTTGCTGCAACCCTCCTGCTGGCGATACTAGCTTGCACTCGGGCTGATGTTCCTGCAGTGGGCGCCAATGGCTCAAGCGAATTGGCGAGCATGACCATTGCCCCAACTACACCTGCCCCAAAGGCATCGAGCACATCACCAGCTGAGATTTCCCCTGAGGCCACAGTTACCCCGTTCGAGCCGGAGCCGTTGGTCTCGCCAACATTCCCTCCCACGCCAACCGTGCTTGCCACTGAGAAGATTGAGACGTTGTTATATGAAGCTCAGCCAGGGGACACGCTATGGACAGTCGCAGTACATTTTGGCGTTGTTCCAGGAGATATCGAATCTCGCGATCCCCTACCAGACGAGCGCCAATTAATTGATCCAGGCCAGCTGCTGCTCATACCCAGTCGTATCGCGGTGACGGGTCCCACTACCCGCCTCATCCCGGACAGTGAATTGGTCTTTTCACCCCACGCCACGGACTTTGATGTTTCCTCTTTCGCCGCTAACCAGGGAGGTTACCTTGTAAGCTATCGGGAGTATGTTAGTACAGGCTGGCTTTCGGGTCCGGAGGTGGTGGCTCATGTTGCCCGCGATAACTCAATCAATCCTCGGTTGTTGCTGGCCTTGCTTGAATATCAATCGGGTTGGGTCACTGATCCAGCCACACCAAGTGGGGATGCTTTAGATTACCCCATGGGATTTGTTGATATCCGGATGTCTGGACTGCAAGATCAATTGACGTGGTTGGCAAATGAACTTGGCAACGGTTATTACGGGTGGCGGGCTGGAACAATTAGCGAGGTCACCCTAAACGATGGTTTGGGGGTCCGTCTGGCACCGGACTTAAATGCAGGCACGGTTGCTTTGCAGTACTACTTTTCTCTTCGCCAAACTATTCCAGAATGGGAGCGAGATCTTAGTCCAGATGGGTTCATTGAAACATATATCACTTTCTATGGAGACCCATGGGCCTACCAGTACCCACTTTACGAAATCGGTGTGGAGCAACCCTCCTTGATCCTACCCTTTCTACCTGGCCATGTGTGGGCTTTTACCGGTGGTCCTCACGGTGCCTGGGAGCGGGAGAGTGCCTGGGCGGCGTTGGATTTTGCACCGGCATCGATGGAATCCGGTTGTGTCCCTTCTGATGAATGGGCTGTCGCCGCCGCGCCGGCAATCATAGTTCGCAGCGGGGAGGGAGTGGTTGTGCTGGATCTGGACGGTGATGGACGTGAACAAAGCGGTTGGGCTTTGCTCTACTTGCACATCGCCAATGAGGGACGGGTAGAAGTTGGGACGCTTGTCGAGCAGGGGGATCTCATCGGTCACCCATCGTGTGTGGGTGGAATAGCGACAGGGACTCATATTCATATCGCACGTAAATACAATGGTGAGTGGATCCTGGCTGATGGACCCTTGCCCTTTACACTTAGCGGATGGGTTGCAGTCGCTGGTTCCAAGCCGTATCAAGGCGCGCTGGTCAAGGGAGATCAGATTGTCTACGCCTGCCCATGCTCAACCCAGGAGACTTTAATAACCCGATGATCAGTTGTAGAGTTCGATGGATACCATCGCTGATGGCGTTGGTGATATTGGCTGCTGCTTGTGCCCCTCACTCACCGGCTACCACTCCGATGCCCACGGCCGTGACGCCAACTCCAGACAATCATCCTACACCGCTGCCGGTTCGCAGTCCATTTTCTCCGGGGGAATTAGTCAATTACAACACTCAAAGCGGTGACACGCTTCCGGCATTAGCGGCACACTTCAATACCACGGTTGAGGAAATTCTGGCAGCTAACCCAGATCTTCCGGGTGATGTCACCACATTACCTCCAGGCTATCCGATGCAGATTCCGACCTATTACGTCCCACTCATGGGTTCGTCTTTTCACATCTTGCCGGACAGTGAGGTGATTTATGGTCCCTCAGCCGTCGATTTCGACATCGAATCAGAGATTCGCCGACTTCCAGGATACTTGGCTGGGCTATCTGACTTCGCCTACAAGCGTCAACGCCAGGCATGGCAGGTGGTTGAGATTATCGCCCAGAATTATTCAATAAATCCACGAGTGCTCTTGGCGTTGTTTGAATATCAAACCCAGGCGCTCACTAAACCCTTTCCCGAGGGCGATGAAGCTAACTATCCCCTGGGTGTGGAACAAACACGTTACAAGGGTTTATTTTGGCAGTTGATTTGGGCGGCTGAGCGGCTGAATGATGGCTATTATGGTTGGCGAACAGGAACACTTCATGAATTTGAATTAACCGATGGGTTACTAGTGCGACCTGACCCATGGCAGAACGCAGGCACTATGGCTGTGCATTCAGTATTCGCCGGTATATACGGACAGGAGGATTTCGATCGGGCTGTCAGCCCTGAGGGCTTCTCTAATACGTATGAACGGCTCTGGGGTGATCCTTTTAGCCTTGAGGTTCACCTCATCCCTGGAAACCTGACTCAGCCTTATCTAACACTGCCATTCGTTCCCAATCGCATCTGGGGCTTCACCGCTGGTCCCCACTACTGTTGGGGGACCAGCCTGCCTCTCGGCGCTCTGGATTTCGGACCGCCATCTGAGGAAGGTGGATGCGTGCCATCTGCCGAGTGGATTGCTGCGCCGGCTGACGGTGTAATCGCTCGCAGCAGCGAGGCGACGGTAGTACTTGATCTTGACGATGATGGAGACGAGCGTACTGGGTGGGTATTGTTCTTCTTCCACATCGCTTCAAACGATCGCATCCAAGAAGGAACGCACGTGCAACAGGGGGATTTAATCGGGCATCCTTCTTGTGAGGGAGGGCGTTCAACCGGTACCCACGTTCACCTAGCGCGTCGCTACAATGGTGAATGGATGCCGGCCGGCGGACCGATTGCTTTCGTGCTTGATGGATGGGTGACGGATTACGGAGAGCAAGCTTACCAGGGTACGTTAACCAAAGGTTCGAAGGTTGTGCCGGCTAGTGATATTCCCTCAGCCGTCAATCGAATCATTTATGAATTACCATAAGTGAAAAGCCAATTGACCGATTTTTCAAATCACTCTTATCTCTCTTTGAACACAAATTTATGAAATGGCCCGAGCGTTAGTATCCTTGTAGGATTACCGGCAAGAAGTCTTCCCCGTGGGTTAAGCACTTGATTTTTTCGGATTGAGCCTCGGTCGACTGATCACCGGGGTGAGGTAGGTTACCCGATTCCCTGACTTTAATTCGAACAACTTCTTGCCGACTGCTGTGCGAGCCATCTTGGGTGCATCTGAAAAGCGCAC
>JAUVOZ010000054.1 GCA_030598885.1 Anaerolineae bacterium
GACATTGTTAACCCTGTAATCCTCGTTAAGGGCCATGTCCTCCCAGTAGAAGCGCCAGTCTTCGGTAGTGTAAAGTTCACCATCCGACCAGCGTAATCCTTCGCGCATATGCATGGTGAAGGTCATCCCATCGTCCGACCACTCATACGACTCGACCAGAGCAGGTTCGTAGCCGGTCAAGTCTGCCTTCCACTTGATCGGCGCGTCCACTGCAAAGTACAGCTGGACATTACCGCTCTCATTCCACCAGCTTGCGGTATACATGGTGCCACCATATTGACCGACCGATTCGTATGGAACCGTAACCAGAGGATTTTCTGGCAACCGCTCATCCAAGGGCGGCAACTCGCCAGCTGCCACTAGCTCTGCCAACATCGGTGCTTGATGCTCCGACACTTCCGGGGCAGCAATGGGCTCCTCCGGGACATCAGTGGGTTCCACCACAGGTGGCGCTTCGGGCGTTGCTGCCTTGCAACCTGCCGCCAACATCATCAAGACGATGGCCAGACTAACAAGCACATATGCTCGATAGCTCAGTTTCTTTGACCCTATCATGATATTCCTCTCCTTCTCAAAGTAATGAGTATTTATTTTGGTTGATCGTTGACAAACTGCAGAAAATCCGTATAGAACATCACCTCCTTCGCTCTTACTTACCAAATCAATAATCTCCGCCGCTAAGAATGGCCTAAGTGTGCCATAATTCGGGCCAATCCATGGATCAATACAATCCCTGCTGTTCTCTACGAGAGCGTCTCAACTTCTGTGCAACCAGGTGTGAGCCTCGGTCGTTCCTCTCACAGACTTGGACTTCCGTGCTCTCCAAGATGTTGGAAGTCTGGTTTACGATTATTTCCGTCGCCCCCTAACAACCGCAGGAAGCGCGGATGACCAACTGGGCAGCCGCAATGGTGCGAGTGGCTGCAGTAAGGGTACCATTGATACGATCGAGTAGTACCCGAGCGGCTAGCCGACCCATGTCAAGCATCGGCACGCTCACCGTGGTGAGCGGCGGGTCAGCGTAAACCGCCCAGGAGATGTTGTCAAAACCAACGACCGCCAGATCTCCGGGAACTGAACGGCCCATCTGGCGGGAGGCACGTAAGGCACCGATCGCCATCGCATCATTAATCGCCACGATGGCTGTCGTCTCAGGTTTCACGTCCAATGCCTGGATGGCTGCCTCCTGCCCGGTTTGAATTGTCGTATCGTTTGCGGTAACAATAAACGGTTGAAATCCAGCCGCCTCTATTTCTGACAAATACCCGGCCGCGCGTTCATCGCTGCTGATCCATCCTTCTGGTCCACGCAATAATGCGATGTGCTGGTGCCCGTGATCTTGTATTAGATGGTTTGTAGCAGCCTGACAACCTTCTTTGTTGTTGGGAAGAACGGCTGGAAGAGAAGTATTACGCAAGGCATTATCCACTAACATTGTGTGGATACCTGATGTCGCGGTCGCTATAATGAAGGAAGAAGAGATGTCAGGTCCGGCTAAGACGATGGCGCTGGGGCGTTGCTCCTGGATCGCACGTACCTCAGTTGGACCAGCCGCCATTTGAGAATCACTAAGCGTTACCAACATAATACCATATCCCTCACTGCTTAGAACTTCCTCTAGACCTTGTACGATATTTGGATAGAAAGGATCCTCAGCTTCTGAAAACTGACGACGATGGACGATGAATAAAATAAGTGGATTGTGGGAGGTTGCTAAACTGCGAGCAGCTTGGTTTGGATGGTACCGGAGCTCTTGCGCTAATTGCAAGACCCGCTGGCGCACCTTAGTGCTTACACCAGGTTTATCGTTCAATGCCCGCGAGACGGTGGCAATCGAAACACCGAGTCGGTCAGCCAGCTGTCGCAAAGTGGACATAATATGAAGAGTGATAATGTCTGAGCTTACGTAAACGCTTACGTTCATTTTACGCTCATCTAGGGCTTCTGTCAATCCCCCGCCGTTGCACGGCCTAAATCGACCTCATGTCGTATCCCGCGATGGTAGAACCGGAAAGCCAGCCGGGTCCAGTGCGCAGGCAGGCAAGGTCGGAGTGTGTGATCCTTTTCTTCGAGCCGTAACCCAGCAAAACCAAAAACAATCGCCTGCCATAACCCACCCGCTGAAGCTGCGTGAACGCCATCTCGGGCGTCACCCCTTATGTCCCCCAAATCGGCGCGGGCCGCGCGCATAAAGTGCTCGTAAGCCACTTCTGGCCTCCCTAATTCACAGGCATTCCAGGCATGTATTGAGGGGCTGAGTGATGAGCCGTAGCTGTGATCTGTGCGTGAGTTGTAATAATCCCAGTTCACCTGCCGGGTCTGATGATCGAACTGGTCGCGCAGTAAGCACAGCAGCATGAGCACATCAGCTTGTTTAAGCACCTGGCATTGATTAGCACCTTCAATACCCAACAATTCCTGCATGGATTTAGTACGTCCACCGTAAGTGGGCCAATCCACTTCTTTCAATTGGAAGAAACCTTCAAATTGTTCAACCAGACCGGTTTCAGGATCTTGGAGGATAATCAAACCGTCAATTACTCTGCGCCAATGTGCCAACCTCGCCGGTGTAAGGTCGAGTCGGTTCTCGAGCATACTGGCGTACTCGGGAGCATGATCAGTCAACCAATCCAAAGCATCTAGCGCGGTCTCCAAATGGCACTGTACCATGCGGTTAGTAAATGCATTATTGTCCACATGATCGTGATATTCGTCAGGACCAATCACATCGCGGATGGCAAACTTATCTCCTTCCTGTTCAGCGCGCTCTCCCCAGAAGACAGCCGTCTCTAACAGGATAGGGATACCGACATCTCGCCAGAAATCATCATCGCCGGTGACCTGCCAGAACTGGTGCATGGCATAGGCGATATCTGCGCTGATGTGAATTTCTATATCACCGGTCCAGATACGGACAAGTTTCGTCTTATCATGGGAATGCGGCACCCAGGTTGGCGTGACTTCTTCGCCGGTTTCGGCGGATTCCCAGGCATACTGCGCACCGGTGAAACCATTGTCTTGGGCTTTTTTTCGCGCCCCGGGTAAGGTATGCCAGCGATACATTAGCATATTGCGGGCCAACGACGGTTGGGTGTAGGTGAAGAATGGTAAAACGAAAATCTCGTTATCCCAAAATACGTGTCCATGGTATCCAAAACCGCTGAGAGTCTTGGCTCCGATACTGACGTGCTCGTCCGTGGTCGGCGCAGCAATGCGCAATTGATACAGGGCATGCCGGAGGGATAGCTGGGCTTCGTCATCGCCCTCAATAATCACATCGCTTGTCTCCCAGAATTCATCCCAAGCCTCGTCATTAGCTTCACGTAAGGACTGGAAACCAGTCTGCGCGGCTTCCTCTACCTTGAGTTGGGTATGCATTAGTGGATCTTCTACTTCGCCGGATGTATAGACCGCCACAACCTTATCGATGGTTAATGTCTGGTTGGCTTCTAAATGAGCTGTGACATTAATGCCAGGGCAACCCGGACAATTGAGTCCCATTGAATCATGTGACCCCCCGTGGGCTTGTAAGCGAGCGCTCATCGCCAGCAGTTTTCCGGTATGGCGTGTCTTCACTAGCAATCCGGCCTGGTGTTCATCGCCATATTGGGAAAGGGTGTGCAGGTGAAGAAGCCCTTGGTTTTCAACATGGCTGTCGAGCATCACCCGGACATCAACCTGAGCGGGGAAATCAACCGGCGTAATATGGACCCGTAAAACCATCACATGTGGCTCTGCCAAGCTAGGAAACCTTAAAAAGTGTAGATCAACGGCGGAACCATGCTCTAGATGTGTCCAACGCAGACGCCGGTGGAGTACTCCGGTGCGCAAATCAAGGAAACGGGAATAATCAGTGATCGAACCCTGATCCAATCGAAACCAATGCTCGTTCACCCGAAGTTCAAGGGCTGTCCAGTCGGGCACATTGGCCAATTCGGTGAAGACAATCGGTGCATCGTCCCAGAAACCATGCACGAAGGTTGCCGGTTGATCGAAGGGGTATCGTTCTTCTAGAGTGCCACGCGTCCCTAAATAACCGTTACCCTGGGTAAAAATTGTCTCACGGTAGTGCTGGTATGCGGGGATGAACTCGGGTTCGCTTACTCTCCAGGTTGCAGCGTAAGACAGATCTTCAAAAGTGACATCCTCGAGATCGGGTAAGACCAGATCCGCAGCCGCGATACGCTCACCAAGTCCCAGTCCTACGACAACCATGCCTGCTGAATGGGCAGCTTCAATCCCAGAAGCCGCGTCTTCAACGACCAAACAACGGCACGGGGGAACCCCAAGCTGGTGGGCAGCGTAAAGGAATAAATCAGGGGCGGGTTTTTGACGGGTGACACTGCTTCCATCTACGAGAATGTCGATCTTGTCACGAATTTCCAAACGATCTACAACGGAAGGGGCATTACGGCTGGCAGAGGCGATGGCGATTTTTACCTCCTTACGTTCTAGTTCTACTAATAGTTTTCTTACACCGGGGATCAAATCGTCCACCGTGATTGAACTGAGCAACTGTTCGTAGTACCTATTCTTGCGAGCTATCATCTCCTCAGCCTGGAATTCAGTCACCTGGCGGTCCCCAAGAAGGAATTCTAGAGACTTGCGACGGGAGACACCATGCAGCTTCTCGTTGTCCGACGGTGAAAATGGGATTCCTTCCTCGTCTGCCAAACGCTTCCAGGACTGGAGGTGAAAATCGGCGCTGTCGGTGATGACTCCATCCAGATCAAAGATTATGGCATCAATATAGGGGGGCGCTTTCGTTCTCTGATTAATGTTGTTTAAATCCCAAACTCGAGCCACGGATGATTAATTCTGGGGTGAGCATTATTTGCCGTTCTTCTGGCTGGTTACCGCTTAAGATATCGACCAAGAGTTTGATGGTGATTTGGCCCACTTCATCGATAGGTTGCCGGAGGGAGGTAAGCCCAGGAGAGAGACATTGGACAAACGGCGAATCGTCGAACCCCGTGATGCCAATTTCACTCCCGATGATGAACCCGCGATCTGTTACTGCACGCATCGCCCCAATGGCAAAGCTATCTACAATAGTTACGATACCTGTTGGACGGCGTGTTTCGGGCAAGTCAAGCAGGGTGTTGGTTGCCTGATAGCCAAATTCGATAGCCCCTTCACCCCTCAGGATCCAATCCTTATCTATTGGGAGGCTGGCTTTCTGCATTGCTTCCAAGTAGCCATTCAAGCGAGCTTCTCCAACGCTAGAATTTAGCGGCCAAGCCAAGGCAGCGATGCGCTTGTGTCCCTGGTCCACCAGATGGCTGGTCGCCATACGCAGCCCAGCCCGACCATCCACATCCACATAGAAGAATTCCCATTCTGGATTCGAACGACCGAAGCCGACGAAAGGGAAATCTAATTCCAAGAGCAATTCAACGCGAGGGTCATCATAGTTCAGATCGGAGAGAATAAATCCATCAATCCTATTTGTCCTGATTAGATCGCGGTAAGCGGTAAGCATATCGTCCTGGATACAATAGGGGAAGAGCATGATATGGTATTTGGACTGCTCTGCGGCTTGAACAATACTGCGGAGGAATAGTTCGAGGATAGGATTAGCCTTGCTCTGGAAATTGGGCTTCCAGGAATAACCAATCAACAGGTTGGTTTTGGTGCGAAGACTACGACCGGCAGTGTCAGGTTTGTAGCCCAGTTCAGCAACGGCAGCCTCGATGCGAGCACGCGTATCTGGACTAACTTTGATTTCATCGCGCAACACCTTGGAGACAGTCTGAAAACTGACCCCCGCATGTCTAGCGACGTCTTTTAAGGTGATTCCCTTAGGCACTTGTTTGTCCTCTCAGGGAACAACTGCCCACCACACTTAGACGAACGTTCGCACGAACGTTCGCTTATGTTACACCAAGATATTTATTTGTCAAGTAAATCCTAACCCTGTCATCTTAAAATTAAAAGAGAATTCGACCCACCGCTGGTCTCCCTTTGTTCAAGAGAAATGGACCTTATTTACCTCGGGGTCGATTCCTGGAAATTAAAACAATATCTCTTAGAATAATACTCGCTGCCCCAGCAGCCAGCATCGAGAAGACAATCAACATCGGACCATACCAATAAACAGCTATCGCGCCGAGAGTACAACCAATAAGAGGCCAGATGAAGATGCGAAAAAATCCTGTGTCAGTCGCCTCATTAAAATGCTCAATTATCCTGATGCCAGTTGTGAAACCCGAAGCCGTTACAACAGGAGCCAACAACCATAGAATGCCCTCAACGATCTGGCTGCCCGACTTGGATACCAATAAGAAAGCTGCCATCCATAAAGAATAAGTAATGCCACCACAAATCAAGGAAATGATTACTCTAACCAAGAAGTACTTAATGGATCCGAGAACTAGAATGAGGATTCTTCTCATAGCTAATTAGAGGTTTTGGTATCAATGTTGGTATTCGGCTCATTACCGTATGTAGGCGGTGGCGCCCTTCTACCGCGTAAATTCAACCCTGAGTCTTTCGGCTGTAAGCAGGACTGGCTGCGCTCTGGGTGCTACCGCTTCGTATTTGAATCCTCAGCCGAAGTCGAAGGGCATCCAGAGCGGAGGCCTAAGATTCGATTAGGCCGAAGTCGAAGGATGGCCAACTATACCGTTCAGGATTGACGAAACACTAGGCTACACGGCGGCTCGAGCCGTATCTAAATCATCGACGCCTATGACCAACCTTGTATTCGCCGCCAAGTAGACCAGCTCAATATTAACCCCAGCATTGGCTATGCTCCGGGCAACATCTCCAAGGGCTCCCGGTCGATCTTCGACTTCCACGACCAAGACTTCACGCTCATCGGAGACTTCTATTCCACTCGCTTCGAGCGCGCGGCGTGCTCCATCCGCATCCTCAACCAGTATATGTATCGCGGTCTCATCTTCGCAGTGGACACCACATATGCCGTCCATGTTGATGCCCGCCTTACCCAATGCCTCGCCCATATCGGCCAAAGTTCCCGGGCGATCTTCTAATTTAACAGTCAAGTCTTTGGTCATGATTCTCCTCCCTTGGATTACTTTTAATCTAAACCATTATCTCAATTACTTTCTATCTTTTCATATCTGTAATCTTTTTTTACAGATTACCTCCTTTCGATCCTAATACACTAGAGATTGACAGAGGAATAAGAAGGTTTGAGATGAAATCGTTTAGTGTAAGGATTCCACGACAATTTGGCTCCCTTATTCTACTCCCCTTCCTAAACAAAACTTAAATGAATGTCGACCACGAATGTGATTTACACGCTGATGCTCAGCGTTCGATCCACATCGCGGCATGTTGCGGTACACCGATCGGGGAGGGCACATAGCCCTTCACATACGGCTTCCATACGCCATATTGAGGACTAGAATGGTGCAGGAACAACGCTGGAGCGTCGTCGAGCAGTAACTGCTCCGCTTCCCTGTAGAGCCCCAAGCGTCGCTCGATGTCGGGTTCCACCCGGGATTGCTCGACCAGCGCGTCATAATCCGGGTTGTCATAATAGGCATGGTTCTGTTCCGAACCGCTGTGGAAGAGCACATCCAGGAAGTTTTCCGGATCGGGATAGTCCGCACACCAGCCCTCTTTAAGCAACTGCCCATAAATCCCGGCGTCGATTTGGTCATGGTAGCTGTCCCAGTCGACCCCTTCCACCGTAATGGCCACGCCTAATATATCCTCCCATGTGTCTACCAGAAAAGCGGCAGCGGGGGAGTAGCCACCGCCAGAAGTAGGCAAGGTCCAAACGATGGCGGGGGGCTCCTGAGAACCATCGTAATAAGACGACCCAGCGAGTAACTCTCTTGCTAGATCCGGGTCATAATCAGGTGGCACTACCTCATCGCTATACCCCGGCATCCCTGGAGGAAGTACACCCCTACCAACCACAGCCTCATCATGAGTGATGGCTTCGACATAGCGTTCTCGATCCACGGCATGGACGAAAGCTCGGCGCACATCCGGGTCGTCAAAAGGTGCGAGGGCAGTGTTGAAAGTTACATAGTAGGTGCAGAGACCGGTCTCGATGAAAACGGTCCCGAAGAGACCGTCTTCTGGATCGGCTGCCCGATCGAGTTGGTCGCGGGTCAAGCCGGCGAGGTCCACCTCCCCATTCTCATACAGACGCTGGGTATAGCCGGCGTACATGAGGTAAACCACATACTCCAACCGGGGCGGCTCACCGTAATACCAAGGATTCCGCTCGAGGATGAATATCTCTTCCTCGAGGTGCTGCAGGTGACGGAAAGGGCCAGTGCCGTTAGGGTGCAATTCCCAATTGGGCAGAGTCACATTGAAGCGATCGACCACCCAAGCAACCGGATAGGTTAATTTTGCCAGGAAGTATGGTACTGCGGCCTTAATACGTACTCGAAGAGTATGCTCGTCCAGTACTTCAACACCCGCGATCGACTCCGACCAACCGTCGTGGTACTCCTCTAATCCAACGATGTCTCCCATGTACAGCATAACCGTCTCAGAGCCGGTTTCGGGATGAGCCGCGCGTTCCCAACTGAAGAGCACGTCATCGGCGGTGACCGGACGTCCGTTGTGAAATCGCGCTTGCCGATGCAGGTGAAATGTGTAACACGTACCACCCTCGGTCACCTCCCAGCGCTCCGCCAACGACTTACTCGCACGCAAATGCGGGTCGAGGGAAACCAACCCGCTGTACAGGTCCCCGATGATACCGTCCGCGCCATAGTGGGTTAACGCTGGATCCAGGGTCGTCGGCTCACCACTTGAGAGGTACAAAGCTGCCTCAGGTTGTACTACGATCGGCTCCGTTGGATCGATTTGCAGGCTCGATGCCACGAGTTCAAACACATCGTTTACCTCATCGTAGGTACTCTCCGACGCAAGCAAGGTGAGATGGTAGGCAAGATCACCCTGGAGGACCGAAACCAGGGTCCATCGCTTGGTCTGCGACTCGGTTTCCCCCGAATGGACCACACGACCTACACGCCGCCATCCTGAAGCGACATCCTCAGTTGAATAGGCCTCATTAAATAGAAGCTCTAGTCCAGATTTTCCTAACCATCCTATGAGGAATGTTTCATTAGCCTCCTCGGCGGACTGCACCCCACTGGTATCCGTCTGAGATAGGGTGATCGTTGCCCCATTCCCCGAATCGATCATTGTGGCTAGGATCGCAGGTCCGTCCATCTCCTCCACCTCCCACCCCAGTGGAGGCTCGACAGAGACGTTGTAGCGACCATGGTAGTATCGAACCGGGTAATATTCAGAGCCCTGATCTTCCGAAATTACAACTGGCTGTGGCACAGTAATTGTGGGCGTTGGAGAAGGTAGAGTGGTAGGCTGTGCTTGACCACAGCTTATCACCAGAAGCACCGAGCTTAATAAAAAGACGACCCTGCGGATGGCAGAGCCGGAGTGGGGCATCTCACCCATCAGCGTCATCCTCCATGATTGATGCGATGCGACGCAACATGAATGTTAGTGTCAGAAATCCGACCATCATTATCAGCCACAAGCCGACAAGTAGAGTTAGGCTGGATGGGCGCTCAACCGATCTCACAAAAACCGTCGGTGTGGGAACCATCGGGCCGGCTGGTAATGGTGGGTCAGTAACAACAATCAAAGGACCCGAATAAGGCTGAATGGTCGGGAAAACGGTGGGTGTAGGCTCGATCTCCTCAGGTGAAATTGCCATCGGTAGCGCTCCAACCGCCTCCCGCCACTCGGCTTCTAATCCGTCAATATCAAAGTTATATACTTGCATCAGTGCGTTATCGTAATGATAACCAGCCTGAAACACATCCAGCAGATCCAACATCTTCTCCTGCCCATAGATGTCGATTAAATAAGCTACGATACTATACGACTGCACGTAAGATAGGCGAGCACGGTACGCATGTTCTGTGAAGCCGTCGCTGAGTGAGCGGATGGAGAATATCAAATCCTCGATGACGGCTTCCTCCAGGATCATTTGGGATCTTGGATCAAGCTCTCCTTCAGCGTAGACTGCCAAACCCTCTTCAAGCCAGGTTGGCAAACCACTGTAGCAGTGGCTGACTACATCTCCTACGATAACATGCGCCAGTTCGTGGGCTATGGTGTCGAGACCCCATTCAATATTACTTTGGTTGATGCCGATGATGACGATCCCATAGGAGGGAAAAGCCAGTCCCCCTGTCCACCCTGGTTCGAAAAGGACCGCTTCGCGCATGTCTTCAGTGTTGGCGTAGATGTAAATATGGATCTCGTCCTCTGGTTGGACGCCAATATCCGATTCTAGGCGAGCCTGGGAACCTACCGCGGCATCCATCAGTGTCTGGGCGAAGGTCTCCGAATTATCGTACCAATGTAAAGCGAGGTCATCGACAGTCAATGTTCGCCAGGGGTGAACATCATCGAGCCAGGTCAGCCAGCGGGTCTCGGTCCTCACTTCGCGACCGGCAGAGTCCACCAAGTGCCAGCGCCACCAGAGACGAGCCCCAGGTGGTAGCGAACCTGTACGGCGCATGTTCCACGTCCATGAGGCATTGACCATGACATCAGCCTCGAAGTCTTCTGGAACAACTCGATTAACATCAGCGGCGCATGCTCTCCTAGCCAAGCCATACTCAAGCTCGACCACATCCACCTCGACATCGCTTTTCGCTTGAAGCGAAAACACAATTTGATCAGGGAAATCAATCTGGACCTCCGTCGCTAAAACCTCCAAACCCACTCCCTGACTGCGCACGAATACCAGGCTGCAGGTTGCCAGGATCGTGATCCAGATCCGTCGATGCATGGTCTCTCCACACAATGAGTGCAAAACGGTATTGGCTAGGGGACTACTTGAAATTTGTATGGCGCCGGCTGCCAGGTGTGGCGTGTGGTTCCAATC
>JAUVOZ010000011.1 GCA_030598885.1 Anaerolineae bacterium
AACAAGGACGATTGCCTTATCTCTAAAATTGCAGACTGTCAAAACCTTCTTGATCTCAGCGGGGGTAAGAACTTCCATTCGCTTTTCGTGTACCTTGGGCATATCAACCTTGAAGATGTTAGCAAGATACCCCTCAGCATGTGCAAAGCGCACGAATGATTTAATTGCCCTTGCATGGGCATGAACGGTGGCGCTTGAAACTCCCCGTTTTGCCACACTAGCCAGAAACCTTCGCACATCCTTTGATGTGATATCATCTGTCTGCAAGCTCTCAATGAAAGGGGTCAGCATCCGTTGGTAAAAGTCTATGGTGTCTTCGCTGCATAACTTTGCTTCTCTACTTAGTAAGAAGTCTGTCAGAATCACGTGCCCGTTCATGCTGGTAGCCTCCTGTTCCACCAGCGACGAGGCTCAAGTTTCCTGTCCGTCACTTTTTCAACATCCCCCGATAAGTCTACTTTACATCACTCATAGCGCCAGATATAATCAATTGAGCGGGGAAGTGCTGGAATTGGCAGACAGGCGTGACTTAGGATCACGTGCCGTAAGGCGTGAGGGTTCAAATCCCTCCTTCCCCACTCCTGCGATTGGACTACATGACATCTTTACACCAGTGCGATGAACAATCCGCACTAACCAAAGATACAATCTTGGAGGATCGATACGTTGAAAATTGAAACCGAGGCTCTGGAGGATCGCCAAGTACAGATCACCGTGGAGATCCCAGATGAACGTCTGCAGGCGGCGATGCGCTCCACAGCCCGACGTTTGAGCCGTGAGACTCGCATCCCCGGTTTTCGCCCAGGCAAAGCACCTTACAACATAATCATTAATAAATTCGGAGAGGAAATTGTATTCGAAGAAACTCTAGACGATCTCGGTAAGGATATTTATCGCCAGGCGCTGGAGGAAGCAGAGCTCGACCCTTATGGTCCCGGCTCGCTTGATGAAGTGGTCAGTCGTGATCCGCTCGTGATTCGCTATACAGTGCCGCTTCCTCCCGAAGTTGACTTGGGAAGCTATCGAGAGATACGTATCTCCTGGGAGGACCCCCAGGTCACCGATGATGCCCTTGAAGCGGTGTTGGAGGATCTACGACAGAGACGGGCTCTCATCGAACCGGCTGACCGCCCAGCTCAACTCACCGATGTAGTAGTTCTGAACATCAGTGGCGAGCTCCGCGAACCACCAGATGAAAGAGATGCCACCCTGCTTGACAATAAAGGGGTTGAAGTATTGGTTGCCGAAGAAACGGACTGGCCTATACCTGGGATAGTCGAGCATCTTATAGATCTTGAAGCCGGAGACGAACGCCATTTTGAGTATCAATTTCCTGAGGACTACCCCTCTGAGGACCTTCAAAATCTCTCCGCCGACTTCCACCTCACATGCCTCGAAGTCAAATCACGAATCGTCCCCAATTGGTCGGATGACCTGGCCCGAAACATCGGGGAATACAACGACCTTCTCGATCTACGATTGAAAATACGTGGGGATTTGCTCGAACGAGCCCAACACCAGGCCGATGCAGAATTCGCCCAGCGGGTGATCGAAGCTACGATTGAAGGGGCCACAATCAGCTACCCACCATTACTGCTGCAAGACGAAGTGAGCGAGATGCGGACAGAGTTGGAACGACGTTTGACGGGACAAAACCTCAGTCTGGAAGACTACCTGAAGATTGAGAAAAAAACCGATGAGGAACTTCGCTCCGAGCTAGAACCTCGAGCCATTGAACGACTCAATAGAGCTCTAATCCTTGGGAAATTGGTCGAAGTCGAGGAACTTGAGGTGGGGGAGGAGGAAGTTAGTAGCGAAATCGATCGAATCATCGCACCTTTCAAAGACCAGTCGGAAGATATCCGGAAATCGTTTGACAACCCGATGAGTCGCCGTCACCTCACCCTCGATCTACTTACTACCAAAGCTATAAAACATCTTGTCGCCATCGCTAAGGATGAACTAGAACATATCGAAGGGAACTTAGCGGAAAAGACCTCAAAGGTGGCCTCGAATGAAGGTGTACCTGATGAGGATAATCCTAGTAAGGAGTAAGTGTAAATATTATGTCAGAAAAAATCCATCAATCCCTCATCCCCATGGTCATCGAAACGAGCGGCCGAGGGGAACGAGCATACGATATCTATTCTTTACTTCTCCGAGAGCGAATAATTTTTCTCGGAACACCGATAAACGACCAAGTATCAAATTTGATGGTCGCCCAATTGCTTTATCTCGACCGTGAGGACTCAGATAAGCAAGTTTACATGTACATCAACTGTCCTGGCGGCGGAATTTACTCCGGTCTGGCAATCTATGATACGATGCAGCAGCTTAGTGCCCCGATTTCAACCGTTGCTGTAGGCGTCACAGCATCGTTCGGTACTTTGCTCCTAGCAGCAGGCACCAAGGACATGCGCTATGCGCTGCCTCATGCGACCATCCACCTTCATCAACCGATGGGTGGAACACAGGGCCAGGCAACCGATATTGAGATTCAAGCCAAAGAGATCTTGCGCTTGCGCGAAAAATTGAATACTATACTTGCGAAACATACCGGACAGTCGCTTGAAGTAATTGAACGCGACACCGAGCGGGATTTTTATATGGATGGCGAAGCCGCTAAGGAGTACGGTCTGATCGATCACGTGCTCTTACCCTCCGACGATAACCAGAGCGAAGAAGAGGGAGACGAGTAGTTAAACATGTCGCTTAAACACCCTACCTCACCGGAGACGCGCCGGTGCTCATTCTGCAACCGGGATGAAGGCGAGATCCAGCGCTTGATCGCTGGACCTGAAGGCGTCTTCATCTGCAATGAGTGCGTCGATCTTTGTCGTGACATCCTTGAAGGTGAAACTCCATGGCCGGCTACTGCTGGAACTCCCTCCGGCCGGCCACAACTCTCTCCTCAGGAAATCTTCGCCCAATTAGATGAATATGTCGTCGGTCAGGATCTTGCTAAACGAGTGCTTTCCGTAGCCGTGTACAACCACTATAAAAGAATCGCACACCGGGGTCGCACGGATGTTGAATTGGATAAAGCCAATATCCTTCTCATGGGCCCCACCGGCTGTGGTAAGACCTTGCTCGCCCAGACTTTAGCCAGGAGTCTCGATGTCCCCTTCTGCATCGCCGATGCAACCGCCTTAACCGAAGCTGGTTATGTGGGTGAGGATGTTGAGAACATCCTGCTACGATTGCTTCAGACTGCGGATTTTATTGTCCCCCGTGCGGAACGCGGAATCGTCTATATTGACGAGATCGACAAGACCGCCCGCAAAACAGGTGACAATCCAAGCATTACCCGCGATGTTTCTGGTGAAGGCGTACAGCAGGCGCTATTAAAAATCATCGAAGGCGCGGTGGTCAATGTACCCCCTCAGGGCGGTCGAAAGCACCCTCAACAAGAGTTTATCCAGGTCGACACCAACGACATCCTCTTCATCTGCGGTGGCACCTTCACTGGCTTGCCTGACATCATCGCCGAACGAATCGGTCGACGAGGAAAACTTGGCTTCACCGGCACATTGGAAGAGCAGGCGATTAGCAGTGCGGACGATAGTCTCTTATTACGCCTGGTCACCCCCGACGATTTGATGCGTTTCGGCATGATACCCGAGCTCGTCGGACGACTACCGATGGCGATCAGTGTGAACCCTCTCGACGTTACCGATCTGCGTGCCATTCTCACCAGACCGCGTAATGCCCTTGTGCGACAATATCAGCGCCTATTCGAGATGGACGACGTCGAACTCCATTTCACCCCCGAGGCTTTAGATACTGCGGCTGAATTGGCGTTAGGTCGAGAAACCGGTGCCCGTGGTCTGCGTGCCATCATTGAAACCGCCCTACTCGATGTGATGTACGAGATCCCCTCACGCCCTGAGATCTATAAGGTTACGGTGGACGAAGGCGCAATTGCTGGCAATGATCGGCCTTGGTTGCTCGACGCTCAAGGTAAGAAGCTCACCTTCGGAGACGAAATTCTGTCAGACGCTGCCTGATTTCACTCTTCCCAGACAAAGGATAGCTCCGTTGTATGAATGTTTTATCCACTAATTTTATGTTGATGCGTTGTCGAGCTATCCGCAGAATCGCTGTCGATATATATCCCCCCTTCACAGCACTGCCTTTCCCTAGAGCATCAAGGCCTTAAAGAGATATAGGTTAAACTGCTATTCAGATCCCCCGGTCAAGGGCTAAAGTGAGGGTTTCCATCTCACCCCCGCCCAGGCCACGAATTGGAGCATGCATGAGTGAACTAAACCAAATACAGGCGATGATCATCGATCTTGACGGAGTCTTATGGCTCGGCGATACTCCTCTTCCTGGTGTTGTGGATCTATTTAATCTGCTCCACCGGAAACCGATTCAATACATATTAGCGACAAACAACGCTACTGCCGACCCTAATAGCGTTTGCAATCGCTTAGATATGTTAGGGGTTATCGTAGAGCCCAACCGGATCCTTACCTCCAGTCAGGCATCTGCCCGATTCCTCCAGCAACAATTACCTCAAGGATCTCTTGTTTACACCATCGGTGAGCTACCCCTCAGGACGGCTTTAACCCAAGCGGGCTTTATTCTTACTGATGCTGCAGACGGCGCACAGGCTGTCGTAGTTGGCTTAGATCGCCAGTTATCCTGGAACACAATAACTGAGGCTACTCTGGCGATCCAAGCCGGTGCCATGTTCATTGGCACCAACCCTGATGTTTCCTTCCCTATGGAACGAGGTCAGGCACCAGGCGTCGGTGCCATACTGGCTGCGCTGAAAGCTGCTACTGGCGTGCAGCCAACAATTGTCGGTAAGCCAGAACCGCACCTCTTCCTCCAGGCGTTGCATCGCCTGGACACCGAACCCAAACGAACCCTCGCAATTGGCGATCGTCTTGAGACAGACATCCTCGGTGGCCAAAATAGCGGGATGCTGACCTGTCTCGTCCTGACCGGCGTTACCAAGCGCCAAGATCTGCTCGACTCCCCAATCCAACCTGATTATGTCTTCGAGGACTTACCCCAACTATGCCGGGTGCTGGTAGGCGAAGAGCCTTGAACGAGCGTCCATTATTCTTCGACCTGACCCCTGAGGACCTCACACAACGTATGTTGACCTGGGGTGAACCGGCTTACCGAGGCCGTCAACTTTGGCGCGGCGTCTATCGACAGTTGGCTGAGACGCCAGAATTGATTACTAACCTGCCACACAATCTCCAACGCCGCTTTTCCGAAGCCTTTTCCTTCTATTCTATGGAAGTTAAAAAAACTGTGCGTTCGGCCGATAACAACACACAAAAGGTTGTTCTCGGTCTCACCGATAGTCACTCGATCGAGTCGGTATTTATGCGCTATGAACGACGCCGAACAGCCTGCATCTCCACCCAGGTCGGATGCGCGCTGGGCTGCGTATTTTGCGCCACCGGTCGGATGGGCTTAGTGCGCGATCTCACCGCTGGAGAGATCGTCGAACAGGTTATGTACTTCACCCGAAGACTTGCTCAGGACGGAGAGCGCCTTACCAACATTGTTATCATGGGAATGGGCGAGCCTTTCCTTAACTACCAGGCGACCATGCAGGCGATCGACACGCTCAACGATCCTGATGGGTTTAACTTCGGGGCTCGAAGATTCACAATCTCAACCATCGGCATAACTCCAAAGATCGAATGCTTCACCCAAGAACGACGGCAAATTAATCTCGCCGTTTCTCTCCACGCCGCTACAAACGAGTTACGCCAGCAGATGCTCCCGATCAATCGCCGCTATCCGTTAGAAAGTCTCATCCCTGCTTGCCGTAATTATGTCGAGCAGACCGGCCGTCGGATAACGTTCGAATGGGCGCTCATTCGACAAGTCAACGATGGATTGGATCAAGCGGAGGCGCTGGTAAATCTGATCCAAGGTTTAAACTGTCACGTCAACTTGATCCCCCTCAACCCTACCGATGGTTACCCAGGAGAAGCCACGTCACAGCAGCAAGTGGACAACTTTTACCACTACCTCAACACCCGAAAGATCCAGTGCACGATTCGGGTGCGGCGGGGGATTAATATAAACGCAGGTTGTGGTCAATTAGCGACTGAATGAAAAGTTGGCACTAATTTTTCCTTCCAAAACCCCAATGAGCAGTCGTATATGCGATCCTTAAACTCTTTACCTTGTCAATTCCCCTCTGGAAAGGTATCATTGCCAAGATGTTAAGAGAATACATACTTGCTCCATCGATTTTAATGGCAGATCTCACCTGCCTAAGTGAGATGATCCAAGAAGTAGAAACTGCTGGAGCCGATTGGATTCACCTCGATGTTATGGATGGGCATTTTGTCCCTAATATCACCATGGGACCGGTGTTGGTTAAAGCCTTTCGGCAAGTCACCAAGCTGCCATTAGATGTCCAGTTGATGATCAAGAAGCCAGAAAGGTATCTCCAGGCGTTTGCCGATGCTGGCGCTGACTCACTTACCGTCCATGTCGAAGCCTGCACCCATTTGCACTCCACTCTCCATATGATCCGTGAAATCGGTTTGCGTGCAGGGGTTGCTCTTAATCCGGCAACACCAGTTGAAGCCATTACCGAGATCTTGTCGCTGGTGGATCTGGTACTGGTGATGACGGTTAACCCCGGCTTCTCTGGGCAAACCTTTATTCACTCCACCTTAAGTAAAATACGCCGGGTGCGAGCACATTTGGATGAGTTGGATCTGAGAACCAGGATTGAGGTCGACGGAGGCATAACGGCGCAGACAGCGCCACTGGCAGCAGCTGAAGGTGCAGATGTGTTCGTAGCCTCCAACGCGATATTCAACCATCCAGATGGGATAAGTGGTGGAATAGCTGCCCTCAGGTCTTCGTTATCAACCACATAAGCAAATGACCGCCGAGGCGGCGGCCAAGTATGGTGTTAATATCAATAGGAGACAAAATCAGTGCTAAACGCGTGTCAGCCGTTTAATACACTTTGTGCAGAGCGTTTTTTGAACCAAACGACCGTTCTCCATCACCCGTGTTTTCTGAAGGTTGGACCGAAATTTGCGTTTGGTCGCATTCATCGAGAAACTTCGTCTATGTCCGAACGAAGTCGTCTTACCACAGTTCTCACACCTAGCCATCGGGTAAATATCCTTTCCCGGAAAAAAAATAAAACTTAATAAGCGGACGGAATCTTACCACATGTCGGAAAGCTCTTCAAACCTATTTGGAAAACAGTTTTAAAGGCAAACGTATATGACTGGCGAGACAACATCAATTGGTCGCATTACAATTTCACCTCGGGCAATTTCAACCATCGCAAGTCAGGCAGCGATGCAATCCTACGGGGTGGTTGGTATGGCCAGCAAGAATCTAGCCGACGGCATTGTCCATGTCTTTGCCCGTGATCCTCGGCATGGTGTGCAGGTCAATTCGCTTGGTGATCAAATCGCAATCGACCTGTTTGTCATTATCGAATATGGCACTCGGATCTCATCTGTGGCGGCCAGTGTTGCCAATTCAGTACGATACCAGGTCGAGCGAGCGATAGGTCTACCCGTGGCTGTGGTTAATGTACACGTACAAGACTTGCGTGTTAGCGATATCGACTGAAAGTAAATAGGCTGGCAGGTATGGACGAGGCACGCATCCAGGAAAATGGCGAGAGGCACCAGCGATTCATCGATAAGTACCGCGAGATCGATGGTCGAATGCTGCGTCAAGTCGTCAGCACTGGTTTGAGTTGGTTAAGAACCAATCAGCAATTAGTCAATTCACTCAACGTATTTCCAGTCCCCGATGGTGATACCGGTACCAACATGGTGCTGACAATGCAATCGGCTGTGGACGAGATCGCTTCTACTGGAGAACGCTCGATCAGCCAAGTCGCCCAAACAATCGCCCACGGTGCTTTAATGGGTGCTCGAGGGAACTCCGGCGTGATCCTGTCCCAACTCTGGCGCGGCTTTGCTCGCGCGCTCGATGGACATGAGAAGATGGATGCTGAAACCATGGCATTTGCCCTGGATCAGGCTCGGGAAACAGCCTACAAAGGGGTGGTCCGGCCAGTGGAAGGTACTATCCTGACTGTCTCAAAAGATATCGCTTTAGCCGCGGAGGAGGCGATCCACGACGGCGTCCAATCTGCATATGAAATGCTAGAAATTATCGTTGAAGCTGCGGATAAGTCCGTCATCCGAACTCCTGACTTGCTTCCAGTGCTCAAAGACGCTGGAGTGGTGGATAGTGGCGGCAAAGGCCTGTTCTTATTATTCGAAGGTATTTTACGAGCTATCAATCGTCTTCCGTTAGATCAACCACTGACAGCTGTCCAACCACTCAGCGCTCTTGTTCTGGATCGTGCTTCAGAGGCGGTCGAACCCGGCCAGGATTGGGAGGTTATCGTCGATTTCCGCCCCCATTCACCGCTTGATGTGACTGACTTCTATCACCACCTTGATGAGTTGGGAACTTCCATCCAGGTCGGTGAAGGAGACGGGATGTACCGGATGCACATCCACGTCCCCGACGAAGTACGGTTTGGACCCATCGAGTACATAGATAATCTTGGGACAGTAACCAACATTGCCATCGAAAACCTGATGGTGCAAATGGGAGATCAGTCCAGTCAAGAAGACATGCGGAGCATACAGCTGGAACCTGTCGAACCCAACCAGATCGCGACTATTGCGGTTGCGCCTGGTCACGGCATTGCGCGTATTTTCGCAAGTTTGGGGGTCGCGGCGATCGTCGAGGGTGGCCAAACAATGAACCCAAGCACACAAGAGATCCTTGACGCATTCGAGAATTTACCCACCGATAAAGTCATTATCCTACCCAATAACAAGAACATCGTTTTGGCCGCAGAGCAGGCTACCGAATTAACCGTTAAGCAAGTGGTTGTTGTCCCCTCGATCTCTGTCCCTCAGGGCGTCAGTGCGTTGTTTGCCTTTAATCACGAAGGCGACTTCGATGAAATCGTAGCCGCTATGACCAATGCACTCAACAACGTCCAGTTTGCCGAAATAACTACTGCAACCCGCTCGGTCGATATTGATGGGCTATCGGTAAATCAAGGGCAGGTTATATGCATGCTCAACGGGCACCTTGCCGCTGCCGGCGACAATCTGGAGCAAGTTTTACACGAAACACTCCGCCAAGCGAACACCGACCAGGCGGAATTAATCACTCTATACTATGGTGCTGATCTCGGCGTGATGCAAACAAACCAACTGGCTGACAACATACGTCTAACCTGGCCGCAACAAGAGGTCGAGGTCGTTGAAGGTGGACAACCTCACTACCAAATAATCCTATCCATCGAGTAATTATGTCCAGGGTGCGAATTGTCACTGATAGCACGATACGTTTCTCAACCCCCAACTTTATCGATCACCACCTTGTAACTATCGCCCCAACGATAGTCCGCTGTGGGTCGGTTAGCGTCCAGGACGATCCACTGGTGGATTTGGCGATGATGCATCGCCTACTTGAGGATTGTCAAACTAATCCTACGGCTGAAGCACCAACTCAGGAACAATTAACCCAAATCTATGCCCAGCTCCAACCAAGCGCTGATCAGATACTCTCCATCCACACTTCCGCCGGGTTGAGCGACGCGGTCGTCAACGCGAATACTGCCAGCCAACAATTCCTCGGTCGGTTAGACATCCAGGTGATTGACTCTCAGTCGATATCAATCGGACTTGGATTACTCGTCCAGGCTGCCGCTGAGGGAGCTTCACGTGGCGAGGATCTTGATACCCTGGTCCAAATTGTCCGTGGGATGATCCCCCGCATCTATATGGTTTTTTTCCTCAGTGACCTATACTACCTGGTCCAAAACGGTCTAATCAGCCAATCGCAAGCCATATTAGGTAACATGCTGGGGATCGTTTCCTTTCTGACTATGGAAGAAGGGCAGATGACCCCAATGGAAAAAGTTCGTTCAAGACCACGAGCAATTGAAAAACTGATTGAATTTGTGTGCGAATTTTCCGATGTTGAACACCTGGCGATCCTACAGGCTGATTCCCGTCCCAGCCATGAGAGCATGTCGATGATAGACCGGTTGCGGGTTTATCACCCTAGCACACCGATCACGACTGTGTGCTATGGCCCCTCCATCTCAACCATAGTTGGACTTGACAGCCTGGGGGTTGTTGTCCTAGAAGCAGAAGGGAGTAGCCTTTGATGGTACCTAAAAATACCGTCGCCATCGTCACCGACAGTATCGCCGACATCCCGCCTGAGGAGGTGGAAGCCTTACACATAACTGTGGTACCAGCACTGGTCACGGTGGAGGGAAAAACATACCTGGATGGGGAAGAGCTCTCACGGGATGAATTTTATCGCCGGATGCCCTCTCTATCGGAACCAGCAACCACCGCTGCTCCATCCCCCCTAGCCTTTGAAAAAGTATATCGGCGACTATTAAGCTCAGGTGTTGAGCGGATTCTTTCCATCCACGTCGCCTCTAATTTAAGTGGAATGCTCAATACCGTCCACCAGGCAGCGCAGGCTTTCGGCGATCGTATACACTTATTCGATAGCAAACAACTTTCATTGGGCCAAGGCTTCCAGGCGATGGAAGCCGCAACTGCCGCGCTCAAGGATGCGTCATTCGAATCCGTGCTCGAAACCACCCTTACCGCCCGGGGAAGAATAAATTTTATCGCGATGATCAACACCCTCGAATACCTAAAACGTAGTGGACGAATAAATTGGCTACGTGCAGGTATGGGAGATTTGCTGCGCCTTAAACTCCTGGTTAGGGTCGCCGACGGGGTTATTGAACGACTAGGGATGACCCGAACCCGGAGCAAAGCCCTCAGCCAACTTCTATCCCTAGCTAATTCTTGGGGACCGCTCAAACGCCTGGCTGTTCTCCACTCAGCCATCCCTGAAGAAGCAGCCAATGTGGCTGATATACTTCGCCACCAGTCCTCACATCCGCCGTTGGTTGTGGATGTCACTACTGCGCTTGGTGTCCACATCGGACCCAGCGCCATCGGTCTGGTGGGGTTGAGCAAGTAGCCTCTGGCACATTTCCGCCTTCCCTTTTATAGTTAACCTAATGAACCCAGCCCTGAAAAAGTTGACCAAGTACCTGCGCCTGGAGGCCGATCGCGGCTATGACAATCGCGCCGTGGTAGGTGGACTTCAACATATGCTCGATCCATGGGAAGCGGAAGCGCGTGAAACTGGCTTTCCGGAGAAGATCATTGAAATCGTACTTGCCCATTTAAAAGATTACCCTCATCTCAATCCACACTCACGCCAAGAAAGGCTGAAGGACTTGTGGAGCAGTTTGGGAACCGAATTACCAAACCTTTCATTACCTGAAGTCCCTGAGCTTAAGGAAATAGCTGAATTAAAAGATCGAACACCTTCTATTCCGACCGCTACCGAGGCTCAACCAATTGGCGAACCAACTGGAATCGAGGCTCAGACACCACTTAGCCAACCACCCTCAACCCATCTTCCCCAGCCTGAGACGATCCGAGAACCAAAGCCCGAAGAACCACCAGCCGCCTTGGAAGCGCCACTGACCACCATCGCCGGGATAGGACCAAAATCAGCTAAGACTCTGCACAAGCTTAACCTTGAGACGTTGGGTGATCTCCTATGGCACCTTCCTCGCCGGTACGACGACTATTCCCAGCTAAAAACCATCAACCGGCTTTGGTACGGTGAGGAAGTCACCATTATCGGCACAGTAGAGGAAGTCCAGATTCGTACTGTACGTAGCGGTAGGATGAAATTGATCGAGGCTGTCATCAGCGATGGTACCGGAGCTCTTCGGGTCACATGGTTCAACCAAGCCTGGATCGCTGACCGACTTCGCCCTGGTCGACCTGTCGTTCTCTCAGGAAAAGTGGAGCAGTACCTGGGCCGGCTAACGATGAACAATCCCGAATGGGAGGCGCTCGAACGCAAGCAATTACACACCAACCGCATCGTCCCCGTCTACCCACTAACCTCTGGTGTGACCTCGAAGTGGCTACGGCGGGTGATCCATTCAGTCGTCACCCGACTGGCACCCCGCATTCCTGATCCGCTGCCGAAATCTGTCCGGGAATCAGCTGATCTGTTACCGCTGAATATTGCCTTACAACAGATCCATTTTCCAGACGACTGGGAACATCTCCGCTTAGCACAGCATCGCTTGGCCTTCAACGAGATGTTCTTGCTTCAACTCGGCGTCTTACGCCAGAAGAGCGAATGGGGACAACTGAGTAGCCCGCCATTGACAATCGATGACACACAGGTCACCCGCTTCACCGAATCTCTTCCCTACGAACTTACAAATTCTCAGCTGTCTGCCTTCAAAGATGTTCGTGAGGATCTGGCTGCTCCACATCCGATGAACCGCTTATTGCAAGGGGACGTAGGTTCTGGTAAAACGGTTATCGCGGCTACAGTCATTGGTATAGCCGCCGCCAACAACGCGCAATCAGCCGTCATGACCCCAACCAGCATCCTGGCCGAGCAGCACTACCAGACGATGTTAGATCTGTTGCCTCCCGCAACCGACATCCCTGCGGAAGCGATCCAATTGCTGATAGGAGCAACGCCAGAAGCTGAGAAACAAGCGATCCGTGAGGGTTTGGCAAATGGGCAGATCCAGGTCGTCTTGGGAACACACGCCCTACTGGAAGATCCGGTAACCTTCGCTAACTTGGGCCTTGTGGTTATCGATGAACAGCACCGTTTTGGTGTCGAGCAGCGAGCTGTACTACGCAACAAAGGCGAGAATCCCAACCTGCTAGTCATGACCGCCACTCCCATTCCCCGCTCTTTGGCACTAACGATCTACGGAGATCTTGATATCACCGTAATAGATGAGATGCCTCCTGGTCGTATACCGATCGAAACGCGCGTCTTACTACCCATCGAGAGATCACGAGCCCACAACTTCATCATCGGTCAATTGGAGAGTGGTCACCAGGCTTTCATCATCTATCCCCTTGTGGAGGGATCCGAGAAGGTCCAGGCAAAGGCTGCGGTTGATGAACACCAACGCCTACAGGAAAATATATTCGTGGGTTATAAAGTGGGGCTGTTGCACGGTCGTATGCGTCCAGATGAGAAAGAGAACACCATGGCAAGTTTCAGATCCGGTGAGTATGATGTGCTTGTCTCCACCTCAGTACTTGAGGTCGGGGTGGATATACCTAATGCTACCGTGATGCTGATAGAAGGTGCAAACCGCTTCGGCTTAGCCCAGCTCCATCAGTTTCGAGGTCGCGTAGGACGCGGGGAACACAAGTCGTATTGCTTATTAATTCCCGATAGTGAGGATGAAGCTGACAACCAACGTCTATCTGCTATAGAATCGACCAACGACGGCTTTGAATTAGCCGAACTTGATCTGAACCAACGTGGGCCAGGCGATTTCCTGGGAACGCGCCAATCAGGGTTTGCTGAGTTGCGAACAGCTCGTCTAACGGATATTCGCCTGATCGAGAAAGCTCGTCGAGAAGCCGTCCACTTATTTAAAGCGGATCCCATATTGGCTCAACCAGAACACGCTCTCCTATCAAGGGAAATGGCGCGATTCTGGACAACCGCAAAAGGAGAGATCAGCTGATGGTACGAGCCGTTTTTCCCGGCACTTTCGATCCTATCCACAACGGTCACATCGATATCGCCCAACGGGCGGCACGGCTCTTCGATGAATTGATCGTCGCTGTGTATGATAAACCCCCAAAGAGCTTGTTGCTCACACCGCAGAAGCGACTTAACCTTGTAAGCCAAGCCTTCGCAGAAGACGAACATGTAAGCGCCACTTTGTTCAGCGGATTGATCGTTAACTTCTGTCAGGAAGTGGGAGCCCAGGTAATCGTTCGTGGGTTGCGAGTCTTCTCAGACTTCGAACTTGAATTCCGCATGGCCTTGGCTAACCACCGGCTGGCGCCAGAGATTGATGTCATTGCGTTGATCACCAGTGAAGAGCATAGCTTCCTGAGCGGTTCCACCGTAAAGGAGATCGCTTCACTCGGCGGAGACATCAGCAGCTTCGTGCCTGAATACGTTACCGTAGCACTTAAAGAACGGTTTAATGAACTCGGCGAGGATGGACCCAATATGGTACCCATGACCTCACTGAGGGATTAAATTGGGTTGACCACAATCGATGTATGGTGTACGCTTCGGCCCAAACCTTGCACCCTAGGAATGCGGTCCGATTGGTCGGAGTGGTGGACCGGAGGGAAATATGGATATCCTGCACCTGGTGGATCGGCTGGAGGAACTTTTCAACGAGAGCCGGCTGATTCCTCTCACACATAATGTGATCGTGGACGAGGATCGCATGCTGGAGATCATCGACCAGATGCGTATATCGATCCCAGACGAGGTCAAAAAAGCCCAGCAGGTGTTGGCTCAACGCGACCGGGTTCTCGCCCAATCTCAGGAAGAAGGCAACCGGACCATCGCTCTCGCCAAGAAGAAGGCTGATGAGCTGATGGCACGTGATGCTATCGTTGAGGTGGCGCAGGATAGGGCTGAACAAATCCTGGTTCAGGCTCGTGCGGATGCAGAGGTTATCCGTCGCGACGCCGATGACTACATCATCGAGACACTGGGATCTTTGGAAGCAGAATTGACCCGCTTAATCGAACAGGCGCGGAACGGTATCGCCAGATTAACTGCTGAAAAGGAACTACTGCTTCAAGTTCACGGGGATGTATCTGAAAACCCAGAAGAGGAATAACAGCCGTAAGCAATCGGGCTGTTCCCTGTATGTAGTAATCGATACTTACTATTCCGCTGCTTCGGTCACTTCCTTTGGCACTGCTTTCGTCACGACATTCGCCCTCACCGCAGATCTCTCTAGGAAAACCCGGAACAGCGGATGAGGTTTATTCGGTCGTGAGAGGAACTCCGGGTGAAATTGACACCCTAACATAAAGGGGTGGTCTGAAATTTCTGCAATCTCGACTAGTCTTCCATCCGGCGAAATACCTGAGAAGACCATCCCATGCTCACCCAAGATTTCTCGGTAAGAGTTCTTGAATTCAAAGCGGTGACGGTGGCGTTCCTCAACCAACGTCTTATTGTAAGCTTTTTCGGCTAGTGTCCCAGGCACTAACTGGCATGGGTAGAGCCCCAGCCGCATCGTCCCTCCCATTTCTGATACGCTCACCTGATCTGGAAGCAAGTCAATCACTGGATGAGCGGTATTACGGTCGAATTCGGTTGAATTGACACTTTCCGAGCCGAGTATGTGACGACCGAATTCGATCACCATGACTTGCATCCCCAAGCAAAGGCCTAAGTAAGGTACTTTCTCCTGCCGGGCAAAACGGGCGGCGGCGATCTTGCCCTCAATTCCCCGAGAACCGAATCCGCCCGGCACGATGACACCGTGGGCTGACTCAAGTTCCTTCCAGCCCTTACCCTTTTCCAATTCAGCTGAGTGCAGCCAAAGAATCTCAACCTCGACGCCCACCGCGAGCGCCGCGTGCCGGAGGGCTTCCCGCACGCTCATGTAGGCATCCTGAAGCTCAATATATTTTCCAACCAACGCAATACGCACATTAGGACGAGCACTACGTTCGATGGCAATAAGACGCTCCCAATCCAACCAATCTGGTCTTCGCCGCTGCTTGAGCCCCAACCGATCAAGGACAATCCCACCCAACCCTTCCTGCTCCAACATGATTGGAATCTCATTAAGAATCGAACATGTCGTGAGAGGGATCACAGCCCGCGCATCCACATCACAGAATAAGGCTATCTTATCGCACAAGTTTTTACCGATAACATAGTCGGACCGAGCGATGATGACATCTGGTTGGATACCGATAGAACGTAGTTCGCGCACCGAATGTTGAGTGGGTTTGGTCTTCAACTCTCCAGTAGCACCAATGCGTGGCAACCATGTCACGTGGATATACATCGTGTTCTCACGACCTACATCGGAGTGCATCTGACGCAGCGCCTCCAGGAAAGGGAGCGACTCGATATCCCCTACTGTACCGCCGACTTCGACAATGATAATTTCCGATTTGGTTGTGAGAGGGACGAGTCCAATACAGCGCTTGATCTCATTGGTAATATGTGGGACGACCTGTATAGTACCACCCAGAAAATCACCCCGTCTTTCCTTTGAGATCACCTCAGAGTAGATCTGTCCCGTGGTGACATTACATACTGAACTCAGGCTTGTATCGATGAATCGCTCGTAATGGCCAAGATCGAGGTCGGTCTCTGAGCCATCGTCGAGGACAAACACTTCACCATGTTGATAAGGGCTCATTGTCCCAGGATCGACGTTGATATAGGGATCCAGCTTCTGGATCGAAACGCTGAATCCTCGCTCCTTGAGCAGTTTTCCGAGTGCTGCTGCCGACAACCCCTTACCTACTGAGCTAACTACCCCGCCAGTGATAAAGATGTATTTGGTCATAACCACCTCCATAACCAGTCTCCTGGCTGCGATAAAAGAGCGGTGGGGAGGGCTGACTTACGGCGACCTCCCCACCGAATACTGGCAATGATCCAGATCATCTATAGGTGTTGTCCGCATTAACCCACCAATTGCTCTAAATCCTTCGCCGCACGACGCATCTCCAAGAAGACCAAGCCAAGCTTGGCTTGCCGGCGCGTCAATACAGTAAGAACGGCTTCCGAACCCACTGAGGTGAGAAGCACGTACCCCTGGTTACCATGAATGTAGATCTCATTCAGCTCACCCCGCGCAAGCTCTCCTGCAATCCGCTCGCCCAAACTGAGCATGGCTGCGGACATGGCTGAAACCCGATCTTCCTCAAGCTCCACTGGCAACGCGGAAGCTATAGTCAAACCATCCATACTGACCACAGCTAAAGCTTCTATGTCTGGCGTCCTTGACTGCAGATCACGCAGGCGATCGACTAATAAATCAGTCCGTGATTTCTCCATAGATGTTTTTTTCCATGCCGGATGCTTAACGTTGGGAGTTTACCATAGGCGCGAGGGGCGAGCAAGCATCATGGTTGGAAGTTAAAGAGATGTAACCTCACTGAGAGAGATACGGCATTAAACTGCTGAATTAAATCTGGCAGGCAAGGTTCAACGGGGTGAATCAGCACGCATTCCTGGAAGCAGTTTTACTACCATCCGAGACAACTCCAGATCCACTTCCAAGATGACTTCCTCAATGGCCGGGAGTAGAACTTCTGCGCCGTTTTGGTCTCGGACGACGTAGACATCGTTAGCACCAGTCTCAAGGATTTGTACAACCTTGCCGAGGGATTCACCCTCCGATGTGACAACTTGCAGATCGATGATTTGCCAATGGTAATAAACATCTGCAGTGAGCGGTCCTGCTTCTTCGAAGCGAATGTGCACAACCTCACCCCGCCATCGTTCCGCCGTGTTGCAATCCTCGCACCCTTCAACGGAAAGCAGGAAACGAGCTTTGTGAGGCTGGAAGTCACGGATAATTACCGGAATTCGCTCTGATCCAATGTAAACCGTGTTCGAAGGAACTAGGTTTTGGACGAGATCAGAAAAGGGCTGAAACACCATCAAACCACGCAAACCGTGTGGACGCAAAATACGCCCGACAACCAGATATTCTGGTGGCTGCCGGGCGTCAGGTTTCCTTCCCGAAGAATCAGATGAACCCATACGCACTAAATGATATCAAGGTCAGCGCGGATCCCTTTGCGTGAAGCGACGACGCGTAATAATGTGCGCATGGCATTCGCCACCCGACCATTACGTCCGATCACTCGACCCATATCCTCATCGGCGACACTCAATTGCAGGTGCACAACTCTCTGCCGATGCTGTTCGGTTACTACCACTTCCATGGGATCATCCACTAGCGATTTGGCGATGAACTCAATCAGGGTCTTCATAATTACACACCCTTCTTGTTATTGGAAAAAAACTGTCCCACGCTACGTTATTTGGAGATCAACCGCTTGAGTCTGCTGAAAATGCATATTCCAGCAGGAAATTCTTTGTCTTGAATACCCGGTTCTCCAATGTAGCTATCTAAGCTGTTTCTTCATCCGAGGTTTTAACCTCGGAGGTATCCTCGTCCTCACTTGCTTCAACCTCAACGTCCCCCCCTGCCTCTTCTTCGTGGGCCTCTTCCTCAGTGCTTTCCTTGGAGGCTTCCATTTCAAGGGACTCCTCGGGGGTTATTTCGGTATCAGGTTCTTCTGAGGGTTCCTCAGTGGCGACTTCCTCTACAGCTTCTTCCTCGGCAGCCTCCTCTGATTCCCCCTCGGCCGCGGTCTCTTCAGCGGGTTCCTCAGTCGCGACTTCCTCTACAGCTTCTTCCTCGGCAGCCTCCTCTGATTCCCCCTCGGCCGCGGTCTCTTTAGCGGGTTCCTCAGTCGCGACTTCCTCTACAGCTTCTTCCTCAGCAGCCTCTTCTGGAATCTCCTTAGGTAGGTCATCCTCAGATGCCTCCTTTTCCAGTGTTGCCTCAACCTCTGGGGTTGGTTTAGTAGGAACCTTTTCTTTCTTAGCTGAGGCTTTAGCCCGTCGTTCTTGAATCAGGTCATCTCGCCGAGTGCGTGGGTCTACTTCGGGCATGGCAGCTTTGGCCTCTACAATCAGGGTTTCCAGCGGCTCACCCGCTTTATAACGCTCCCAACGATCCAAGGTACCAAGCGGCTTGAGGATCTTCACTACCGCATCGGAGGGTTGCGCACCGTGCTTCAGCCAATGAAACAGACGAGCCTCGTCGATCTTTACCGTCGACGGTTCCGTGCGTGGATTGTAGTGCCCCAGGATCTCAAGGAAGCGTCCATCCCGTGGACTCTCCTTGTCAGCCGCCACAATGCGATAGCTAGGTTGATGCCGGGCACCAACCCGGCGTAATCGTATCCGAACCATAATTTTCTTCTTTCTCCTAATATTTCCTCGAGATGTCTATTGGGGCGCTAGGTGGAGAGGGTCGTGCCTCGAAGGAAAGCACAGTCCACCCAACGCACAGCCGATTGACTAGGATTACTGCGGCCAGGACGGAATCCCTGCCATACCGCGTTTACCCATTTTCTTGAACATCCTACGCATTTGCTTGTATTGTCGCAGGAGCTGATTAACTTCTTGCACTGATGTTCCCGAACCAGCGGCGATACGCCTTCTTCTACTTGCGTTGAGCATTTCAGGTTTGCGGCGTTCGACTCCTGTCATTGATTGAATTATAGCCTGAGTTCGGATCAATTGGCGTTCGGCAATTGATCCATCCAATTGACCTTGCACAGCTGCTCCGCCCAAACCGACCGGTAGCATTTCTAGTAATTTCCCAATTGGTCCCATCTTACGCACCATTGCCAATTGTTCGGCGAAATCCTCCAGGGTGAACTCCCCCTGTATTATACGAGCAACCGGCTGCTTAACCTGCTCCAAGTCGAAAGCGATCTCCGCCTTCTCAATTAACCCCAAGGCATCCCCCATACCCATGATACGGGATGCAAGACGGCTAGGATCGAAGGTCTCCAAGGCATCTCTTGCTTCCCCTGTACCGATGAATTTAATCGGAATGCCAGTGACTACCCGCATGGATATGGCTGCACCGCCGCGTGCGTCACCATCCATTTTGCTTAGTATAATCCCGGTTAGACCTAGGGGTTCCTGGAAACCTTGCGCAATCCGTACTGCTTCCTGTCCAGTCATCGCATCTGCGACGAGCAGCACCTCAACCGGATGAATCCGATCCCGGATGGCTATCAATTCATCCATCATAGACTGATCGAGTTGCGAGCGTCCGGCGGTATCCAAGATCACCACGCTCGCGCCACCTTTTGCGGCTGCATCTATACCAGCGGTACTTAAGTCCGGCGGAGACAGATCTGGATCATAGAACACGGGAACGTTAATCTCGTCTCCCAGCACTTTTAATTGCTCGGCCGCTGCGGGGCGATAAGGATCAACAGCCAATAACCACACTCGCTCGCCGTTGCCTCGTAACCTTAGGGCTAGCTTAGCTGCGGTTGTTGTCTTCCCCGATCCCTGCAAACCAACTAGCATGATAGGCCTCGGTTTGACTCCCACCAGCGAGAGACGAGCTGGTTCCCCCAGGATGGCAACCAACTCCTCTTGGAGAATTCGGATCACCTGCTGTGATGGATTTAATGCCCGTGAGACGTCCACCCCTAAAGATCTCTCGCGCACAATCTCCATTAACCCTTGGACCACCTGGTAATGTACATCCGCCTCTAACAACGCCAAGCGGATCTCCTGTAGGGCATGGTCAATGTCCTCAGGACGCAACTTACCCCTTCGTCCTAGGTTCTGGAAAACAGATTGCAGGCGTTTTGTCAGCGATTCAAACATTCTCACCTATCACAGTCGACAGACAAGCCGCCGAACGGGCTGTTTGTTGCAGCGACCGACCGGCGGAATGCATGTCGCACGATTCCATAGAGCACAAGCATTGTAGTCTTGAATAGGAAGACGGTCAAGGGAAGGGTGGAAGAAAATCGACTTCTATGTTAAGTCGTTAAATTTATCACCTCACAATAATACCTATATACCGGTCCTCTTCTCGCGGTTGACCTTTTTTCAGTAGAGTCATCATCAGAGCTCATCAAACATCGCAAAGTCACTCTGAGAACGCTAACCTGATGACCCAAGGTTCCCGATTCAGGATTCAAACTCACACCCCATCGTGGCCGATGCGACACAGTGAAACCCGAACACTATACTTATCGCGACCATTGAGTGGCTGCAAACTCAGAAGTAAGCAGGTTATGATGAGCAGTCAAGTGAACCTGGATAAAAGTTATTGGTTTGTTACGTATGCATGAGTAGGCAAAAAAATAAAAAACAAGTGCCCAGTGTGGGATGAATGCGCCTTACTGTTGCTAGCAAGGTTTACCTTTCTTCTGCAACAAGTCGCTTTAACTCTTTCCCACTTAATGTCCTTGCTCCATGACCAGGATAGACCTGTCTAAGCGGTAATCTATTAATTTTATGAATACTATCTCTAAGAAGCGACCAATCTTGAGCAAAAAAACGCTGTAAATGAGGCTTGCCATTGGTGGAAAGAAGATCACCTACAAAACCAATCTCCCCATTAACCACCAAACAGCTTGAACCGAATGTGTGCCCAGGTGTATGGAGGACTTCCGCATTAAAACCATATTCACCCAGATCATCACGATCTTTCAAGGTAGCATCGGCTTCGGTTGGTTCTGGTTTGAGGATTCTTTCTATTAGCGAAAGAAGAAGTGGCATCAACTTACCTTGTCTTCGCGCCAGGCCCAATTGAGTCTCTCCTCTTGCCATCGGTATTGCGTCGGACTCGTGAATGATGATTGGAGCTCTTGTTGCCCTCCGGAGGGCGGCTGCGCTACCGTAATGATCGATGTGAGCATGCGTGATGAATATCAAATCCAGTCTCCTATTACCTAGATCGTGAATTCGTTTCAAGATACGATTTTGCTGATGGGGCATACCCGCATCGACCAAGACAAGCCTATCTCCTACTTCAATGAGATATGCCTGGGATAATCCTAAAGAAATACTATGAATGTGTATTCGATTATCAACCATTCTTTGATCCAATGGTGTGCCTAACCCGCGAAGAGATCGCCCAGGAATAAGATTCCACGAATTCAATCCGGCGCGCATCCCCGGTACGCCAAAGGTCCTGGTGCACTTCCAGGGCCGAAGGTCCTGATGCACTCCCAGGGCCGAAGGTCCTGATGCACTCCCAGGGCCGAAGGTCCTGATGCACTCCCAGGGCCGAAGGTCCTAGTGATCTTCTAGGGCCGAAGGTCCTGGTGCACTTCCAGGGCCGAAGACCGCCGTTCGCACCGGATGGTCTTACCGGTGTTCATCCCTCGCACCTAGCT
>JAUVOZ010000074.1 GCA_030598885.1 Anaerolineae bacterium
CAGGGTGCATAAAGCGGCTGATAGCAATACTGCATTGGGCGCGCTAAAACGATCGCCCAACGCTCCGATCAGCAGCGAGCCCAGTGGCCAGAATCCACCCAGAGCCCAGGTGAAGGTGCTCATCACCCGCCCGCGTAATTCGTCAGGAACAATCAATTGGAGGGAGGTGTTTGTAACCGCCAGTTGGGTTATCAACGCGTAACCAGCCAATACCAGTGCCAGTATCGATAGGATCGGAGTGGCCGATAGGGCGAGACCAGCAAGGGCAACCGCCAACAGACCCCGGCTGAAGAGTAAGAGTCGACTTTTACTTTGATTATCGCCAAAGGCGGCCAATGTCAGGGCACCAATTAGGGCGCCGCTTCCCTGGGCGGCCATGAGGACGCCGTAACCCTCTGCTCCGATCTTCAAAACGTCGCGGGCGAAAACAGGAAGCAGTACCAGGTAGGGAAAGCAGAAGATGCTTAACAATGCAGTCATACTTACTAGGCTCAATGCATGCCGGTTGGCGATCAAATAATCAAGACCCCCTTTGAGTTCGCTCAGACTGGATTTGTCTCTCGCCGGGGGGTCGAAGGGTGGAAGACGCATCATCAGCAGGCATGCAATGGTAGCTAGGTAGGTGACGGCATTGGTGGCAAAAGCTGGAGCCTCACCGAACGCAGCGATCACCAACCCTCCTATAGCCGGACCGATGATGCGCGCCCCATTGAAGATCGAGGAGTTCAGTGCGATGGCGTTCATCAGATCTTCACGCTTCACCAGGTCGATGTAGAATGCCTGGCGAGCTGGCATATCTAGGGCGTTGGCGATACCGAGTAGGGTGGCTAATAGCAGAATATGCCAATACTGCACCAACTCGAGGTAAGTCAGCACCGCCAGTGCGGCGGCAAGCAGCATGAACCAGGTTTGGGTAATGACCAACAGGCGTCGTCGTTGGAAGCGATCGACGACGACGCCCATGAAGAGTGATAGGAGTAGCACAGGGATGTAGGAGGCGAAGGTCACCATCCCCAGACTGAGTTGCGAATTAGTCAGCCGGTAGACAAGCCATTGCTGAGCAGTGGATTGCATCCAGGTGCCGCTAAGGGAGATCAGTTGGCCAAAGAAGAACAAGCGGAAGTTGGGGTGACGCATAGCGCGCAATGCTTCAGGCCACTGCCAACCGAGACGGAGAAATCGGAAATTTTGTGGTGGGGAGGGCCGCAAGTTAGCCTCGAAGGAGGAATCGATTTAGGATTTAGCCGGATTAGTTTCGTGGAAACATTCGACTTGATAAGTGAGGATCTCTAGACTGCCCTGGCGCCATTCACCTCGTGACAGGAGAGCTTTCTCACATAGCATATCGAGGAAGATCTCGGCGTTGGGGACCTTCGACCACACCTGAGGTAGGAAGGTGGCGCGTTGATTGCCTTGGATCAGGATGACCCCATCGATGTTGGGACGGAGCAGTTGGGGTAGGTCCTCCGGTCGTGAGTATTCAAGTGGTTGTGGTGTGGTGAGTACCGAGATCTCGATCTCTATTTGGTCGACTTCTTTTGGTTGTACGGAGGTGAAGCGGTAGTCGTGGATCGCGGCGTCGACGGCGTGTTGGCGCACATCCTCCGCTAGGGGGAGTTGTTTCTTGAGGGTGCCGATACAACCGCGCAGTTGTCCACCCATGGTCAGGGTGACAAAAGAGGCTCCAGGGGCGCGCAGTCGAGGGGTTAGGGTGTCAAGGTCAAGCGGTTGTAATTGTTGGTTGTGGGCAGCTTCATGCAGAGCCTGGCGAGCGAGTCTGAATAAAGTTTGCTTCTCACTGTTTGAAAGAGGGACTTCCATCAGTCTCGCCTCTCAAGGTCACCGGATGACGGCAGTATGATACCCCTCCGATTCGTGGACTGCAAGTAGGATATCTGGCTAGCACATCTGAGGCGGGTTGGTATCCTCCCGATTATGAGAGCAGGTGGTTCCGCTAGTTTTCCCCGTCAACTTGGGCTATCCAGCAAGGTCACTTATTATGGCGATGATTAATTCACCTCCCTAAGAAGGTGCTATTCTGGCTGTCCGGGTGAATTATTTTCTGGGGTCGGGATAGCTACAGCGAGTCAGAGCCGAAGATAGTGCGGAGTACAGCGGGGGTGAAGGAGGTTAAATCATCTAAGCCGGAGGCGAAATGGCGGCGCATTTCTTTCGGGCCGATCAGGATGGCAGGGACCGGGTTGAGGGTGTGACCACGACGGGTGAGGTCCTCTAGATTACCATGATCAGAGATGAGAACGATCAGATCCTGCCGTGAACCCCAGGCTTTTACCAGTCCACCAAGCACAGCGTCAAAAGACTCAAGCAAGGTGACTGCTTGGGCCAGCGTTCCCCGATGCCCTGCGTAATCCGTTGGCCAGAAGTCGAACCAGGAGAGGTGGTAGGTAAGCGAGAGGTGGGCCAGAATATCGCCAGCCTCTTTGGGCGGGTAGACGGGAGCCGGGGGAAAATCGGGTTGGGCTACCCATCCCGCGCCAGTGAAGTCGGCGGACAGGGCGCGTCTGGCTTGCAGATCTTCAGCGGTCATCAAGTCAAGACCAGCAGCGGTCACCGCCAACGGAATAGTGGAGTAGAGCCGCCGACCGGAGTGGATCGATTGGAAATAGCGCGGTGGATAAGCGTTGAGCAATGCGGCAGTACCGCCACGTCGCGTTACCTCAATGAAGAGATTATTTTCAAGTAGGATTTTAGAGATGACCGGGTTAGGTTTAGGACCATAATGGCCTCCAATCACCGATGGGATGTTTCGCCCAGTTAATAGGGTGGCTTGACCAGTGGCTGATTGAGGCGTTCCATCAACGTTCAAGCATACATCCACTGCCAATAACGAGGCGTGCTCTCCTTCGTGTGGTGCGGAGGAAGCCAACAATCTACGACCGTCGAGTAAAGCTTCGAGTGTCGGTAGGTGGGCAGCGGCGAATGGATTGTGATCGGGATCATCACTTCCTAAGCCAACGCCATCGAGCAGAAGGACCAATACTCGTGACATCAGATTTTAAGCCGGAAGGTGAGCCAAGCGGAGGTTCGGTGGCGGTCGGTTCCCTGCCGTATACATGTCACGCATGGCTTAGGTCGTGCTTGGTGGATGGGGTGACCGGATAAGTTCACGCTGGTCATCTGCCAGTCTACTTGCGACATAGTGGCGAGGTTGGTTCCAGTACCACACCCTAGGTCGAGTGCTTGATCAGGAGGGTGACTCTCCAAAAGGGTCATTTGTTCGGGTGGTGAGATACGAGCATCCCTGGTGATAGAACCGAGTAGATACTAAAACTCAAAGATCAATCGACGGATCATAGCGATCCTTTATTGTAGCATCTTAAACTGTTCAATCGGGTGGTCTGCGCCTATCCGGTCAAACGCGCGACTTTCCTAACCGAGAATACCTACGGATCTTGATAACATCCCCTGAAATGTCCGAATCTTTGACAACTTACACCTCCTGCTTTACAATCGACAGATAAAATTATAACCATTGGAAGGATCTCCAACTTATGAATGAATACGCAACCGAATTTATTCGCAACGTTGCCTTGGTATCACATAGCGGTGGAGGTAAGACGTCCCTGGGCGAGGCGATGCTTCATCTAACTGGTGCGATCAATCGTATGGGGAAGGTTGAGAATGGCAACACAGTCTCAGACTTCGAGGAGGAAGAGATTCGCCGAAGCCTCTCTCTCTCCACTTCCGTACTACCGATCGAATACAAAGGTCACAAGATCAACGTACTTGATACGCCTGGATACACTGATTTTGTCGGCGAGGTGATTTCTGCCCTCCGGGTTGCCGACAGCGCGGTGGTGGTGGTGGATTCAGTCGCCGGTGTAGAAGTAGGAACCGAAATAGTGTGGGGCTTTTGTGATACGTTCAAGCTACCACGTTTAGTGGTTATCAGCAAAATGAACCGTGATAACGCAAATTTCCAGGTGGCGCTCGATTCAGCGCGTGGGCTTTCCTCCAGTGTCTCGTTTATCCCGGTGCAATTACCCTGGGGCGAGAAACATGATTTCAAGGGTGTGATCGACTTATTTCATATGCAGGCGATTTCAGGGAATGGAGGGGGATCTGAACCGATCCCGGATGAATATCAGACTGCGGCTGAAGAAGCTCGGATTGCCCTGGTCGAGGCGGCGGCTGAAGGTGATGATGTCTTGCTTGAAAAATACCTCGAGGGTGAGGAACTCTCAGCTGAGGAAGTCGCCGATGGTTTTCGCAAGGCTGTGCTCTCCGGCCAGTTTGTGCCAGTATTAGTCACTGCCGGTACGGCAGGGCTTGGAATCGCGCCGCTCTTGGAAATGTTCATTAAGCTACTACCGTCTCCGGCTAGCGCAACGTCCGCTATAGCCCGAGGGACTTCTGGCGAGCAGAGTCTGCCGGCCTCCGACACTGGTCCGCTAGCAGTATATATCTGGAAGACAACCGCCGATCCTTTTGTCGGCAAGTTAAACTACATACGTGTGTATTCGGGGACGTTGAACTCCGATACCCGTGTCTGGAATCACAGCAAGGGAGTCGAGGAGCGTCTAGGTACACTGTATGTGATGCGTGGCAAAGCACAAATGTCAATTAAGCTCCTCCACGCGGGGGATATTGGTACGGTGGCTAAGTTGAGCGAGACTGATACTGGTGACACATTGGGTGATAAAGCCCAACCACTGATTTTTCCCACCCCCGAGTATCCTAATGCACTTTTTTCGGTGGCTGTATCCCCCAAAACGCAGGCCGATTCGACCAAGATCAGTCCCACCCTAACCCGGCTGTGTGAGGAAGATCAGACCCTTACTTGGCACCGAGAATCGAGCACCAATCAGACCATTCTTCAAGGAATGGGCGACCAGCACATCGACGTGGCCATTCGCAAGGCCGAATCGAAGTTCCAGGTTGGCTTGAACACGGAAGTTCCACGGGTGCCGTACCGTGAAACGATAACCCAAGAGGGCAATTCACAATATCGACATAAGAAGCAGACTGGCGGTTCTGGTCAATTCGCCGAAGTACATATGCGAATAGAACCCCTTGAAGAGGAAGAGTTTGTATTCGTGAACAAGATATTTGGTGGGTCGATCTCCTCGGGCTATATGCCGGCCATTGAGAAGGGGGTCCGGAGAGTAATGAAGCAGGGTGTGGTCGCCGGCTTCCCAGTGGAGAAGGTCAAGGTGTTTATCACCGATGGTAAAGAACACCCGGTAGACTCCAAGGCGGTGGCCTTCGAAATCGCTGGTCGAGAGGCGTTTAAGCTGGCAGTAATGAATGCCTCACCGGTCCTACTTGAACCAATCATGGACATACGGGTCACCGTGCCTGAAGCCAACATGGGTGATGTATTAGGCGATTTGAACACTCGCCGGGCTCGCGTGCAGGGCATGGAAACCGAACGGGGGCGAAGCGTGGTCACCGCGAAAGTTCCACTGGCCGAGATTCAACGTTACACAACCGACCTACGGTCGATGACCGGCGGTCGAGGTTTCTTTACTATGACTCTCAGCCATTACCAAGTTGTGCCCCCGCACGTAACCGAGGAGATCATTACCGCCCGTCAGAGGGAGATCAGCGGGCGAGATTCGGATTGAGTTCGCATTTTATCAACGGGCTGGAATGTTCCGACCCACGGTCTTCACTCGGAGGTCCCGTTGCGCCGTCCCCCACTAAGCCTGCTTCTTCTGACTCTGGTCGGCACCATATTGAGTGGGTGGATGGTGCTCGATGGGCTATCCATCCGGATGTTCGGTCAGTTCCTGCACCATCAGCCTCTGCTTAGTCTATGGCTTCGAATCCAAAGTTCACTCGGCTCGGCTTCCAACCTGGAGGTTCTGCGGATGGAGCCTCAAGATTTTACCTGGCCTTTGTTGGCAATGGGGATTGCTTGGATTGGAACCTTGAGCGCATTGTGGCTCAGGCTAAGTTGGGGATGCCGGTTTGCGACGGTGATATGTTTGCTCTCCCTGCTTACCCTTAACATGGGGACGGTTTTAGCTTTCGTGGCATTGATTTGTCTTCGTGCATCACCGACACGGAGCTGGTTGAATGCAGTTGAGGAGCCGAATGCCGCTTGAATGGGTTCCATGTCGTTTTATTGACCAGGAAATTGAGGTTCGTTTCAATCGTTCGCCGATCCTGACCAAGAAACCTGGTGCTCCGGACGGCTTTATGTGGGGTGATGAATCGTTCCAGGTTTGCCAGGTCTTATCAACCTGGTTTGATTACCAACGTCGGGGTCGAATGGCGAAGAACCTGATACCGGCTAACTTGCTAACGGCTGCCCAGAGAGGTTCCTGGGGGGTGGGGCGGTTCTACTTCCGTGTGCTAACTGAAGACGAACGGGTGTTCGACTTGTACTACGATCGGGCACCGAAGAAGGCTGGTGATCGGGCGGGGCACTGGTTCTTATGGCGTGAGATGGAGGCGAAGTAGGTCTGAGGTTGGTGTAGAGAATCCGACAAATTGGTTGGGGCGACCGAGCCGGGAACAAAACCCGGCATCTGCGACCGGTCGCCCCTGTGAAATTTTAGGAAAGTGGCAAGTTTTCGGGAATTTTTTCTATGCCAATCGCAACGCAACGAACAACCGCGGGGCAAGATAGGCGGCGTAAAATCCTCCCATGGCGTAACGGATATATCGCAGAAATTGAGCTAACAATGTGTCATCACTGGGGAAGATCAGTTTCAGGCCGAAGTACAGTGCGGCGATACCCACGACGCCGACGATGTAGCGTAATGCGCGCTTCGACCATGGACCCCTAGCGTTGAACCTTCCCCAGGAAAAAAGCAACGCCCCGCCGGCACCGAGACCAAAGAGTGTTCCGGTCGCGGAGATGATGTCGCTTATATCGCGCGGATTGATGGGCTCCGCTTCGGGTATGGCTGAGGCTGCGGTTGCAACCCATGTCGAAGGTACAGGTCGTCCGGCAGTAATCGTGAAGACCGCCAATACCAGACTGAGCAATAAGAGGGAGGCTAGCAAAGCTGCCAGTATCTGGCCATTGGTAGGTAACCTTCGCAGCCATTTGCTCACAGGTTTTTCCCACAAGAGGAAGCCCGCTAGAAGCAAACCACCGACCAGCCAACCTGCTAGAGTGTCGGTTGGGAAGTGTACTGCGAGGAAAAGACGGGAGATCGAGATCAGGAAAATAAGCAGCCCAAAGGCGACATACCCCCAACCACGGCCAATCCCGGCCGCAAGTCGCCCCCAGATGGCCAGGGATGTCTGGGCGTGTCCGGACGGTAATCCAAAACCATTGGCTGCCTTGAGGGCGCTTACCTTAGGGCTTACCCAATAAGGGCGGGGGAATCCGAAGGCAAACTTAAGGGCGCCATTAATCCCACTGCTGGTGAGCATGATCAAACCAATGCGGAAACCTAGCTTGACGTCGAAACACCAGAGGATGGACGGCATCATCAGCAGGAAGAATTCCTCGTCTCCAAGGAAGGTAAAAAAATTCATCGGGCCAATCAACCAATCTCCCAGGCTTTGGAACCAAGTGATAACCGGGATACCCCATTCCAACCACGGATTCATGTCTTTCCCTCCTTACTCATGTTTACAAGTCATGGTGGTTATGTACCGGGACAGAGGGTGAACTCTGTCGCCGCCCGAAGCGCGCTATCAGCAATAGAGAAACGCCAATCATACCTAGGCTGACTGGGAAGGGCAACCCTGGTGCAGCACGGTACAACAGCCCGGCGATGGGAGGGGCGCATACCATCGTCAGACTGGCCACCGTCCCCACCAGACCATAAGTCAGACCTAATTCAGCACGGTTGACAAGGTTTTCCACCTGGGCGGTAACAAGTGGACGAGCGGTGCGGAAGCCGCCTGCCAGAAAGTAACCGAGTGCAAGCAACGGCATGCCCGTCCCAAGCCAGAGAAATAGAGTCGATGCTCCAACCGCCAAATGGCAAATAATGAAGCCCTGTCTAGGCTTAATTCGACCAATCGACAGATTCAGCAGAACCATGCCCAGTGCATTAAATGACCCCAGTGTGCCGATCACTCGCAACGGGATATGACGCACATTTTGTAGGTAGTTGGGCGTCAGCGGCCAGCTCAGGAACATGGCGAAGAGAGCAATGAAGGCCAAGCCTAGGAAGCGGCCGAGAGCTGCGTTGGATAGCAGGGTTCGGTAACGTCCTTTCCTGTCGGCGGGTACAATTGGCTGTTTTCTGATGGGTAGGAAGAGCAGTGTCGAGACCAAGAAGAAGACGATCGCTAGACCATAGGCACTGCGCAATCCAAGCCTCTCTCCAATAAACCCACCAAGAACTGATCCAACGATGGAACCAGCGCTGAACATAGCACCAGAAGTGGTCAGTGCCCGGGTGAGGCTCCATTCACCCCGGACAGCAGTAAGGTAGGTGTTGAGCGGGGTAATCACAAAAGTTACTGAGAAATAAAGCATCATCCCGGCGACGAAAACCGGTAGAGTGGGTGCGATATACATTACAATGGCTGCAAGCAGACCACCCAACCAGCCGGCATTCATAACCTTCTTCGGGCCGAGGTGATCAGTTAGAGCACCAGCAGGTATGTGAGTGACAGTCATCATCAATGCGGCTAGGCCCAGGTAACCCCCGATCTGGATAGGATTCGCTCCCAATTGCTCCAGGTACAGCGTCTGAAAATAGATGAATAGGCCCTCGCCGATGCCCCAGAACAGCAGGGCGAAGCCTACTAGACGAAGATCGCGGGTCATGTAAGCTGTTCGGTTACCCGGCGGACGAAGTCCGCCGCGGCGGTGAAGACCGCCCCCCGCTCCGCGTCCCGAGTAATGACATGACCGCTGTTCTCAACCCAGAGGATCTCCGCCTCGCTCGACGTCAGGTTGTTGGAGATCGCCCGAGCGTGTTCTGCATCCACCACTTGATCACCCCTGGAGTATATTAATAATACAGGAACGGTGAGGCGATGGAGACCCTGGCGCATCTCGGCCAGTAGGTCGTCTAGTTCGGCTGCAGCGCGTACCGGATAGCCCTCGTAATCAAGATGATCCTCGGCTGCTTCTGGGTCACGCCAGTCTGAAGGACCTTTGGTTGCATATTGCCATACACGGCTGATCAGGGGGACGATTGGGCGAAGGTGTCTCATAAGGGGATTGGGGGTCGTGTAGGGTGTGCTCATTGCAACGATGCCGGAGACCGGAAAACAGGTGCCCAAATACAACGCTAACGCACCACCCATCGACAGACCCATGACGACAACTTGTGAACAAACGTCGTGGAGCAGGTGGTAGCCATCGGCAGCAGAGGCAGCCCAATCACTCCAACGGGCGCGGATCATATCCCGTTGTTCGGTGGCATGACCGAATAAGCGTGGTCCCAACACAGTGTACCCCTCATTGGCCAGGTGTTCACCCAGCCAATGCATCTCCTTCGGCGTACCGGTGAATCCGTGAATCAACAAACAGCCTA
>JAUVOZ010000056.1 GCA_030598885.1 Anaerolineae bacterium
AGTCCTGTCTCACTCTGCTCGCGGGATGAACGATCGAGCTGGATGGACGATTGGACGAACGGCCCCGTCAAGTCAAGCTTGATGAACGATCTCGCTCCGCTCGCGGGATGAACGATGCTTCGCCAGGAGCCGCCTCTACAGGAATAGGTAGATTGGATATTTTTTAAGACATCTAACATACATAACTACAAAATTATGTCAAGATTCCTCAGTTATTGGAATAGACCCAAAAATATTTGACCTGGCACTGAAACCTCTCGGGGACAACAGCTTTGAAAAGCTGAGGTTGCTAGTCAATAGAGCTATTATTATTCTAAACGGGAAAAGCAGGAGAGGATCCATGCTCAGAACCGCCCCAACTGTGTCCCATCCGCATTGAAGTCACATGATTGGACTGTGAAAGACCACATAGGAGAAAGAGAATGGTATATGTGGATAAGCTAATTATGGAATAGCTTTACCAGCCGCCTTCCAGAGTACAGCCAGCGTCGATGACCAGGCTCAAGGCATACCCAGTCTCCCCGGCTGGCCATTGGAACTCAAGCAATAGAGGTATGGCTTTGTTTGACCCTAATACCCACCCAACGCCCTCAATTGTCAGATCGCCTTGTACCGCCTGCCCTTCCCAGATCATCTCCTCCCCGAGAAGGATGCTTTGGAGGTATCCATTAGTGGTCAGACTCCAATTAATCCTTTTGAACTGAAGGACTTTAACCGGAGTCATAGTGTCATTGTGCACCCTCCAATTCGCTTTGTTGCCGTCAGTCCCAAGGTAGTGAAGGACGATGCCCGGACAGTCTTCCGAGGTAACTTGAGGTACAGCAGTTGGCTTTGGCGTGTCAGTAACCGGGACCTTCGTGGGGTTGTCTCCTAACACTATGAAACCGGTTGCTACAGGCGTAACCACAGATGTCGGGATGCTCGTCGGTGTACTACTCCCCAACAAACCTGAGAGCGATGGATAGGCTAAAACACCGGCAAGGATCACGGTCACAAATAACGCCGGGAGAATCCACCATGCAACCCTTCTGCGGGGAATCTCAGGAGCGATGATTTGCGTATCCAGCTTGAGAGTAGCTTCTGGTCGAACCATGGCTACCATGGATGCTGGAGGCGGCAAGTCGAACTGGGGAAGACGCCGACCAGCCAGCGCAGCTTGATAGGCATCGTTTAGATCCGTGAGGGTGGGGAACCGGTCGTCGCGACGTTTCGCCAGACACTTGACGATGACTTTTTCTTCCGCCTCGGAGAGTTCGCGATCGAAACGTCCCGGACGTGGGACCGGATCCTGTATGTGCTGCATCACCATCGCCATTGGTGCATCTGCTTCAAATGGCAGACGTCCAGCAGCGATCTGATACAGAATTACACCCAGCGAGTACTGGTCCGAACGAGGGTCGAGCTTCTCACCGCGACCTTGCTCAGGAGAGACATATGCCGGCGTTCCCATCAACATCGATCCGGTCAGGGTATTTGACCCTTCAATCTCACGCGCCAGACCGAAGTCCATTAACAACGCATCCCCTTTTTCGGTGATCATAATGTTAGGGGGTTTGATATCGCGGTGAATGATCCCGTTTTCATGAGCGAATGTCAGCGCTGCGGTTACCTGGCCTATCCATCGCACTTTCTGCTTCTGGGTTAAGGGACCCCGTACCAGATAATCGTGAAGGGTCTCCCCCTTGAGGAACGGCATGACAAGATAAACATACCCATCCGCCTCGCCATAATCAACCACTGGGACGATGTTTGGGTGTTTGAGGCGCCGTTTTACCAGACCCGCCTCACGTCGAAATCGCAATACGAAACGTCGATCACCCCCAATAGTAGGGGAGAGTACTTTGATGGCGAACTCCTGCATGCTCTGTGTATCAACCGCCCGATAAACAGTTGCCATACCACCCTGGCCAATTTGCTCCACTAGGCGATATCGATCGAGCGTTTGTCCTACCAGACTCGCCATGTCAGCTCCCACTCCAGTAAAGGTGTCTGGAAAAGGCTCCACCTTCACCTTATACCAATACTACCCTCACCAAGCCTACCATGTATCATGTGTTCAAGAAAATGGGAAATTTGGGGCTCACAGTTGTCGAAACCCCGAACTCAATTCTTGAAATATCTTACACAGAAATAGCATAACTTCATATATAATGACAAGGAATTCGCTGCAATTTCCCTCCGAATGTGTCGGCTCATGTTTCATCGACCTTCCCAGGGACCCTAAATATCGACCAACCTTAGAGAGGGTAATTCTTAACTCCATTGGAGGAACGATATTTTCAGAACACCAAGCCACAACTGGCGCGATCATCTTGACTTCAATACCCAGACTGTCTAGAATGACAGATGATCCTCAAACTGAGAAATTGTTTGCTTCCTACACATATGGTTTGCACTTAAAACACATTAGATACAGATCGGACAGCCCTTTTACACCATCATCTCAACCATTTCTGCTGATTGGATAATTTACAGAAATCTGTCAAGTATAACAAAGGAGGTGCCACCTCAAGCAAAAAGATGGGTGTCTGAATCAAATTAAACGACCATACAATATTTTTGATAGAGAAGAGGAGGAGAACTGTGAATCGTAAGCGATTTGCTTTGATAGTCGTATTGATGAGCTTGAGCCTCATTATCGCTTCATGTGGTACGACAGAATGTCCTGAGTGCGTATGCCCTGAGGCAGGTGAGTGCCCTGAGGTGGCTGTTGGTGGGGAGCGTTTTCAACTCATCAAGGATCGGGGATATATACTCTGCGGCGTTAATGCAGAGTTGGTCGGCTTTGGCTTCCTCAATCCCGAAGGCGAGTTCGAGGGATTCGACGTTGACTTCTGCAAGGCCTATGCGGCCGCGGTCTTTGGTGATCCCACCGCGGTGGAGTACCGCCCACTAGTCGCGGCTGAGCGTCTACCTGCCCTTCAGACTGGTGAGATTGACGTCCTCATCCGCAACACGACCTGGACCCTCACCCGAGATACAGCGAACGAACTAGATTGGGCTGTAGTAACCTTCTATGATGGTCAGGGTATGATGGTTCGAGCCGATTCGGGTTTTAAAACCCTGGAGGACATGGCGGGAGCCACTGTCTGCACCACCACTGGCACCACCACGGAGATGAACCTCGCCGACTCATTCCGTATGCGGGGCGTCGAGTACACTCCCTTACTCTTCGAGAGTACCCAAGACACAAATACGGCCTATGAAGAAGGACGCTGCGACGGAGAAACATCAGACAAATCGCAGTTGGCCGCGCTCCGTACGGCCATGGCAGAACCAGAAGAACACGTCATCATCGACGTAACGATGTCGAAGGAACCATTGGGACCGCTGACCGCCCACGGCGACAACCAATGGAATGACGTTGTACGATGGGTAGCCTGGGGTATCATGGAGGCTGAGGAATCAGGCGTCAACTCCCAGAATGTGGACGAGATGCTCAACAGCGAAAACCCAACCATCAAGCGTCTCTTAGGCGTTGAGGGTGAAATGGGCGCCTCCCTTGGCATCCCCAATGACTTCATGGTTCATGTACTCAAAGCGGTGGGCAATTACAAGGAAATCTACATGCGACACCTGGGGCCATTCGGGATAGACATTCCACGTGGACCCAACGAACTATGGACCAACGGTGGTTTGTTGTACCCAATGGCCTGGCGCTAGAAGTTTCAACTCCTACAGGGGTACAATGGATGCAGCCCGATATGTCTGATGAACCTACATCGGGCTGCATCCCCCTTATAAAGAAAGTAGTTAAGGCAAGCACACACCGAGGTACGAGAATAGTGGAACGGCAAAAAGCAGTACCGTTCTGGCTCGACGAACGCGTGCTTAAAGTCCTGGGGCAGATCGCGTTCCTGATCCTGGTAATCGCCGTGGGTGCGTGGGCGATCTCCAATTATCTGGATCGGGATCTCACGTTCACTTTTCGCTTTCTGGGCGAAGAGGCCAGTTTTCACCTGGCGGAAGGGATCGAGTTCAGCCCCACCGATTCCTATGCACGCGCCTTTCTGGTCGGTGTGGTCAACACGATCCGGGTCGCTAGTCTGGGCATCGTGCTAGCCTCTCTCCTGGGCATGGTGGCTGGCATTTCCCGGCTGTCAGATAACTGGCTCGTTAATAAAATCGCCAGCGTTTACATCGAGATCGTCCGCAATACCCCGTTGCTGGTGCAACTCTTCTTCCTGTATTTCGCCGTCATCCTCAAGCTACCCCAGCTCAAGATGAAGGATGAAGTCACAGCCATTATCCTGCCCGGTCCCACTTACCTGAGCAACCGTGGTTTAGCCATACCTTGGCCGCGTCCTTCAGATTCATTTAGCTCGTGGTGGCCCTTTCTCATCGCGGCTCTCATCGTGGTAGTGGTTCTGTGGATACTGCGGGCTCGTGGTGTGCAACGTACAGGACGGCCCAGCTTTAATATGCTGTGGGTGATCATCGCCTTCTTCACCGTCCCTGTCATCGGCTGGTTCGCAGTACCAGGGAACCCGCTGGTTCTCGATGTACCGATTATAGAGGGCCTGAGAGCCACCGGCGGCACCATTCTTTCGCCAGAATTCGTAGCCCTGACACTCGGTCTGGTGATCTACACTGGTGCTTTCATCGCTGAGGTGGTGCGGGCCGGTATCCTGGCGGTGCCAAAGGGTCAGACCGAAGCAGCTAGGGCGCAAGGGTTCACCAATGGACAGGTCCTACGCCTGATCGTCCTGCCTCAGGCCCTGCGGGTGATCATCCCACCGCTGATCAGTCAATATCTGAACCTCATCAAGAACTCCAGCTTGGCTGTCGGCATCGGTTTCCTCGATCTATACGCCGTCTCCAGCACCATGCTAAACCAGTCCGGTCGCGTGGTAGAGGTCTTCTTGATGATTATGGCCAGTTATCTGTCAATGAGCCTGACCGTCTCGTTGATCATGAACATCGTCAACCGGCGCATTCAGATTGTGGAGAGGTGAATATGGCTGTGCAATCTGAGACAATGAAACCACCTCGCTCCGAAGTCGGCTTACTGGGTTGGCTGAAAAAGAACTTATTCAGCACGTGGTACAACGTGTTGCTCACCATCTTCTCGGCAGCCTTTATCTACATCGTGCTGCGGGCGGTTATTACCTGGGTCGTGCGGGATGCGCGCTGGGCAGTAGTCACGACCAACCTCAGGGTCTTTATGATCGGTCGCTATCCCCGCGACGAGGCCGGGCGCGTGTTGGTCAGCCTGGGCATCATCGTACTTATGACCGCGCTCACCTGGGTATTCCGGAAAGCTAAGGGCAAGCCACGGCGTTGGCTGGTGATCGGCTGGTTGCTGTCTTTTCCCCTGATCACCATCCTGCTGCGGGGATTCTCGCGGGAGAGTCCGTTTCTGCCACTGGTATCGGAGGACATATGGAGTGGGTTATTGCTGACGCTTGTGTTGGCCATCGTCGGAATCTTGGCCTCGTTCCCGCTAGGCGTCCTGTTAGCCTTAGGCCGCCGTAGCAAGCTACCGATCATCAAGGTCCTCTGTACAATGTATATCGAGACGATCCGGGGTGTCCCGCTCATCAGTGTACTCTTTATGAGCCAGTTGATGCTGCCGCTCTTCCTACCCCCAGAAATACGACTCGGCACCGTTATGCGCGCGCTTACCGGTATGGCCCTATTCAGCGCGGCCTACACCGCGGAGAACGTGCGCGGAGGGCTGGCCTCCATTCCCATAGGCCAATACGAAGCTGCCAGGGCGGTGGGATTGAATGAGGCGCTGGTGATGGGGTTAATTGTATTGCCCCAGGCGCTCCGGGCCGTGATCCCGGCCATCGTCGGGCAGTTCATCAGCCTTTTTAAAGACACCACGCTGGTGGTCATTGTTGGCCTTCTGGACCTGTTGGGCATTGCCAAGGCTGTAACTGCTCAGAAAGAGTTCATCGGCTTGCACAAGGAGGCTTACGCCTTTACTGCGGTCATATTCTTTATCTGTTGTTTTACCATGTCCTACACCAGCCGTCGCCTGGAACAGAGGCTGGGCGTGGGGGAGCGATAGGAATTGAGGCTTTAGGAAACTATACAATTGGTATACACACAATCTGACTAACCTACCCATTTACTAATCCACCAGCATTCTTACCCGCTGTGGCAGAGGATCAAATGCAGAACGAGAACTTGAACCCAACCGAAGATATCATCATCTGTCGAGACGTGCACAAGTGGTTCGGCGATTTTCACGTACTACAGGGCGTAAATGTGACTATCAAAAGAGGCGAGGTGGTCGTCGTCTGTGGACCATCGGGGGGCGGCAAGTCCACCTTTATCCGCACCATCAACCGCCTGGAAGAACATCAGCGGGGCGATATCATCGTGGATGGCATCGAACTGACCAGCGACTTGCGCAATATTCACGCTATTCAGCGCGAGATTGGTATGGTGTTCCAGTCGTTCAATCTGTTTCCCCACTTGAAAGTTATCGACAACGTTACATTGGCCCCATTCTGGGTGAGAAAGTGGTCGAAAGTGGAAGCCGTGAAAGTGGGGATGGAACTTTTGGAACGGGTTGGCATTCCTGAGCAGGCAGACAAGTACCCTGGTCAATTGTCCGGCGGGCAGCAGCAGCGAGTCGCCATCGCCCGCGCTCTAGCGATGCAACCCAAGATAATGCTCTTCGACGAACCAACCTCGGCGCTGGATCCGGAGATGATCAAAGAGGTACTCGACGTGATGGTCGAGTTGGCCCGCTCCGGGATGACAATGATTGTCGTCACCCACGAGATGGGGTTCGCCAAGGAGGTGGCCAACCGCATCATCTTCTTCTCAGATGGTAACATTGTCGAGCAAAACACAACCGAGGAGTTCTTCCTCAACCCGCGCGAGGCGCGTACCAAGCTGTTCCTGAGCCAGATCCTCACCCACTGAGCCGTCTCACGCCCAACCTAGAGAGCAAGAAGGATTCCAGTATGACTTCCCATCTTCCGATTGACAACGACTACCTGATGGAAATATTAATCGGCTTGCTCAATACGCCTAGCCCTACCGGCTTCGCCGAAGCGGCCATAACCTACACCGAGAAAGCCATGACTGATCTAGGCTTAGTGCCCAGACGCACTGTAAAAGGCGGTCTGCTCGCTGAATGGACTGGCACCTCAAACAAAACCCCGCGCGCCCTGACCGCACATGCCGACACCCTCGGTGCGATGGTCAAGGAGATAAAATCCAACGGTCGGCTTACTTTAACCAAGATTGGAGGCTTCGCCTGGAACACAGTCGAGGGGGAGGGATGCAGCGTGTTCACATCCTCAGGAAAGATCGTTCGCGGCTCCCTTCTACCGATCAAAGCCTCAACCCACGTCCACGCGAAAAAAGTCAGTGAGCTCGAACGTAGTGATGAGAACATGGAAGTCCGACTTGACGAGCGCACCACTTCTGTAGAGGAGACCCGCGCCTTGGAGATTGAAGTGGGGGATTTTGTTGCCTTCGACCCACGTGTCGAAGTAAGCCAGGACGGGTTTATCCGCTCTCGCCACCTTGATGACAAGTCGGGTGTGGCATGTATGCTAGCGGCGGTTAAGGCAATGCATGACGCGAATTATGAGCCCGTTCAGCGTACTACTCTGCACGTTAGTAACTATGAAGAGGTCGGACACGGCGCTGCAGCCGGTTTCCCTCCCGACCTAGTCGAACTGGTAGTCGTCGACATGGCAGCTGTTGGCGAGGGACAAGCTTCAGATGAGTTCCACACTACCATCTGCGCCAAGGACTCCGGTGGTCCCTACCACATCGATCTCACCCGTCATCTGCGCAGGCTGGCGCAGGAAGCCGGTATCCCCTACAAAATGGACATATACCCCTACTACGGATCAGATGGCGAGGCATACTGGCGCGCCGGGGGTGATGTGCAGGTAGCCTTGATCGGTCCTGGAGTGGACGCCTCTCACAATTACGAACGCACCCACATCGAGTCACTGATCGCCACTGTCCAATTAATCACTGAGTATCTGCGATCCTAGATGGGTGCCTCCCACCCTCCCACCATTAGCCGATCTTCCGCATTGTACGAATTCTTGGATGGCGTACGAGACCAGGTTCCACTTTTATTTGGTGTAGCCCCGTTCGGCATTATCTTCGGCGCACTGGCGATCGACGCTGGAATCCCACCGCTCGAAACGCAGGGGTTCTCGCTGTTCGTATTTGCCGGCAGCGCCCAACTCATCGCGGCTGGGATGATCGCCAATGCTGTTCCACCCTTAACCATCGTGCTCACTATCCTGGTGGTTAATCTCCGCCATATGCTCTACAGCGCTAATCTCGCACCCCATATTCAAAGATTGCCTTCCCGGTGGAGAATTATCCTTTCCTGGTTGCTAACTGATGAGGCCTTCGCTGTGGCATCTCTCAGGTACCGGCGAGGTAATACCGCACAAGCTCACTGGTACACCTTGGGAACAGGTCTGACATTATGGGGCATATGGCAGGTGAGCACCGGGATCGGCATACTCCTCGGTGCACACATCCCGGGAAGCTGGTCTCTAGACTTCGCCTTGCCTCTAACATTCATGGCTCTTATCGCGCCAACGTTAACCAACCGATCTGATTGGGCAGCCGCGCTTTCTGCAGGCTTCATGGCCGTCGCCCTAGCTGGGTTGCCCTATAAAATGGGACTGCTATTGGCCTCAATTGTTGGGATCACCGCCGGGGTGGTGGTGGAAATCTCGACGCCGAACAAGAAAGCGATGTCGGAGTGAAGGGAATGGAAACTGATGTCCTTTGGGGGATCATCGCCGGAGGCATGCTGGTAACCTATGCCACCCGCCTCTCCTTTATCGCTCTCGTCCCATATGAGCGAATGCCTGAGTTCTTCCGAAGATGCCTGCGATACGTGCCTCCCTCAGTTATAGCCGCCCTTATCCTTCCGGAACTGCTCCGCACTACCGGACAATTCGACCTTTCCCTCGGGAACCACCGTCTTTGGGCTGGAGCCTTGGCTGCCTTGATCGCTTGGCGGACGCGGAACTCCTGGTTGACGATCGCGATCGGCATGATCACATTATGGTTGCTTTCCTCGATCTGATTCGCAACCCAGAAATCTTTTCACAATCCTACATAGAGAACCATGTTTGTAAACTATAAACCCACAGTTCACGAATAGCCCACCTATATTTGATTGTGGAAGTAATCAAGCATAGGATTGCCGCTTCCTCTTTCACCGATGCATGCAACCTATTGTACCGCTACAGCAGGCGTGGATTCATGGACTTGGCGTAAACGTGGGCACAGGGGTATCTAACAGATCTATTTTTGGTTCCTTGGTCGGCCTCGGTGTCTTCGTCGGCCTGGGAGTTCTTGATGGACGCGGTGTTTTGGTCAGAAATAAAGTACAAGTCGGTGTGGGGGCTTGTGTGGGTGGGTTGCTAGGTGGTGCCTGGTAATGGGTGGGTGTGGCTGTTGGGTAAACCCAACGTACACTCATCGTCTCTATTGGTGTAACAGAGACGGTTTCAGTGGCTTCAGGTGGATTCTTTGTTCCCAGAGTTGGGGTTGGAGTAGCATAGATCACGGGCATTCCGGTATCTTCAGCAATAGCCGCCTTGGTTTCCAACGCGCTCAGTGTCCCCGCTATAGCTGTCTCCACCTGACCGGGTGACAGCGGCGTGCCGTTCTGGGAAGCATTCTCAGTGTAAAGCGCGACGATAGTAGCCCGCAAATCATCCGTTGGTTCGGCAGGTGTGAAAGCCATCAGAGCGTACGCTGCCAACGGAAAGCCCAACAGGAACAGCAATGCTCCGACCAGGACGGCTCGTCGCCGAATACGCGCCCCATCCAACGCAACCATTACTTGAATTCGAATACGATCGAGGGCACGTGTCACACGATATAAGCGTGAAGCCCATTGACCCTTATTGCTGGGCTTAAATTCCAGCGCCATCGCCTCTTGAAACGCATGGTTGAAACCAGCGATAGTAGCAAATCGATGCGAGGCATCCTTGGCGAGAGCCTTGAGCAGTACAGCTTCAACCGATCTTGAGATATTGGGGTTGATCAACCGTGGTCGTGGTAGAGGTGAGGTGACATGGCTGAGAGCGATCGCCATCGGCGTTTCGGCATCATACGGCAGACAGCCTGTGCTTAGATGATAGACTACGACCCCGAGAGAGTATTGGTCGGATAAAGGGCTCACCGGTTTCCCGCTGACTTGCTCCGGCGATATGTACGCTGGTGTACCAATAAGCGCTGAGCCGGTCAGACTCATAGTTGCGTCGTGAACGTGGGCAAAACCGAAATCTGATAGCCATGCGCTACCATCCTCATCGATAAGGATGTTGGATGGCTTCACATCTCGATGGACCACGCCGGCTTCATGGGCATGCTGTAATGCAGAGGCGATCTGACCAATGATACGCGCGCTCTCCTCTACTGTCAGATCCCCGTCTCTCAGACGATCACTAAGTGTCCCAACTTTCATGTAGGGCATGACGATGTAGGCGAGTCCACTCTCCTCACCATAATCTAACATAGGTACGATGTTGGGATGCTCAAGCCCACGCAAGACTTGTGCCTCACGCTCGAAGCGCACTTTGAAATTATGTTCCAGAGCGAGTTGAGGTGAGAGAACCTTAACCGCGACTGTCCGTTCGTGGCCTAGGTCAAGCGCCATGAACACCCTCGCCATCCCCCCGCGACCGACTTGTTCGAGGATGTGGTAGTTGCCTAAGACCCTGCCGATCAATTCAGACATGGAGCAACCGTAGCTTCCCCCACACACGCTTCCAAAGCCTGCCACCTTTTGGAATG
>JAUVOZ010000169.1 GCA_030598885.1 Anaerolineae bacterium
GCTCCAGACTCGGGAAGCCCCACTGCTCTGAATTCGACCAGTCAGCCGGTTCTGTGTTGGCATCATTGTCGGGAATCCTGGGCGGCAGGTTGGGTTCTATCTGTTCCACATAAGCGATATCAGGATTCATCCGCACCCATGGCAGACCCGCTGTATGTCTGAAGCCATCGTACGCCTGATGGATATGCGGTTTGTCCGCTGCCGCCTGTACATGATCGTAATCAGCAAAAACAAGCATAACTTTGAGATCGGGGATCTGTACAGCTATCTTGGGATAGTTGAAGACAACGGTCCGGAATGCCCAGGCTTTTGTCTCATCCGGCGTCGCAAGATCTTCCGGCCAATCATCAAGTGTCAATGCCCCATTGATCAATAACGCCTCGGTTAGGGGATGAGAATAGTATCGTTTACCCCATAGTTTCGGACATATTTCTTCGTGAAGGACATGTTGAGGTCTACCGGCACTGGCGGCGAAATACGGTCGACCCCTGTCTTGCGCGTCTTCCCTGAACCAACCGACGGAGGAGTACTCAACGTGGATAGATGTCGGAGTGTAGTCATCGGGATAGTAGAATGGATTTAGGACCTTATTGCGCTGGTCATCAAAATAGCCGATCTCTAAAGGATACATTTCAGGGAGGGTTGGATTCTCCCTACCGACCAGATATTTCACATTTGGCATCTCCGAGCCGTGGTACGCGAGCACATTCGTGGCTAATACACCAGAATGCGATGATGCCCATAGCCCAACATTGTCTGTGAGTGGAGTGACTGCAATTAGGTCGCTGATGTAGTATCCATCAACGTTGGACTTCACTCCGGAAGCGAAGTTGATCACATCACGAAGCAGCATCAACGAATCCGGTCCACCATAATCGTAAACACCAGTGCTGTGAGCGCCAGATTCGGGATCCATTCTCTCCGGCCACAGGTAGGAAACCGAGATCGCACCAATTTCGGTAACATCATTAACCATGTGGAAACCGACAAAATACACAAACCACGTCGAAACCTCAACTACAACAGGAGCCCCTTCCGGGTAGCGAGGCACCTCTGGAAGTTTAATTTTCACCGCAATCTTGCCAACACCGCTAGTGTAGATGTAGGTGATCAACTCGCTGCCCGCTGGTGATGGAGTTAACGCTTCCACCGTGACTGTGCTTGACGTCAGAACTCTTTCAGCGCCAGTCCCTTCTGAAGTTATTCTTTCTGTGCGTGTTGGGTTCAACGCACCGGTCCAACAACCTGATAAACCAATGATCATCGTCAGAGCAAGGGTGAAGAATATACATTTCCTAACCACCAGTACCCTCCAATCATCGTTCGCTCGGGGCATTATAGACTCTTCACGCTCCGGTAAACAGGACAACTTACTCGATCCTCATCTGGGAGGTGATCCCTTATCAACTTCCCGCGAGCTAAAAGCTCGCGGGAAGTTTGCTTAAACCCAAATTCAGCGGATGAAAACAAATATCCATCGGTCACATTCGCAGAACACAACTTGAAATAGTGAATGATAAAGCCTCATCCCAACCGAACGGCCATAAGCGGCACAATCATCTCCTCCGCGGAGAGACCACCGTGACGCCCCAGGAGTGGCTTTGTTTTAGAGGCCCACCAAAGGTACGCATCGCCGTGGCTGATTGCAATCAGGTCACCAAGGCGTCCAGGTGTCACCTCTGCTGGAGTCCCGGGTCCGAAAAGCCCTGCCTTTAACGTTTGACCTGAAGCCGTCAAAGAGAATGCCTGAGGCCATGTTTGCTCGAAGTATTCGAATATCGCTTTGACCTGTCCCGGACGTGGGTAGAGGTAGGCCAGACGATTCTCGCCGGTCGGGAGCATATGCAACCGATGCACCAGCGAGGGATGGTTTCTCAATTCGAAATTGGGATCCACTTGGGTATTGATCTGCCCATGGTCGGTGAGTAAGAGAAGTAGAGTCTGACGGCGGGTCTCAAGCGATAAGTTTCTTACGAAGTTGTCGAGTAAAGCATGGATGAAAGAAGTAAACTCGGCTTCCGCCTGCTCGGAATCCGGGCCGTATCGATGAGATAGCCCATCCACACCGCCATAGTAAACCCAAATCAAGCGAGGGCACTCGAGACGCCTCTCGGCTAGCTCACGCACACTGATCCACAGATCGGGTGCGCCGCCATAAGTATGCATCTCGACCCCAGCGTAAAGTATGCGCGATAAACCGGATCTACTGATGGCATAGTGGAGGAACGCATGAGCCTCTATCCCGGCGTTTTCCAAGTGGGGACCCAAGGTTGGGACCGGCAGAGCGCTGTCAGGTTGGAAACCAGCCTTGTAGAGCAAACCGGTCGATCCTTCGAAGGTCATCGGCGCGTGGGTAATCATATTTGCGACCAGACCGTACTCCTTGAGGAATAATTCGTAACCTAGGACGCCGTGTTCAGCCGGGCTGCTCCCGGTCCACAGTGTGGTCAACGCGGCGCTGGTGGTCGAGGGGACCACCGAGGTTAGCGGCGCGAGGAGGCAATTGTCAGCTGCTGGATCCAATTCCAACGATTGCTTGTTAATCCATCGTCGGAAACGTTCATAACTAACCGCGTCGATCAAAGCCACCACGATCTGCCTGGTACCCTCAACCAGTCTATCTAATTCCGGCAGATCAAGTGGGGGGTGTGGGAGTTCTGATGCTCCTAGCCAACGGCACATACTGGCGGGTAGATTGAGGATCGAGAGCCCCTCATAATAAGGATGGGTGGCATCGGCACCCAGATCAAGCCCGGAAAGCCTCTTAGTCTCCAATCTTGGGCGAATCTGGTCACTCAGATCAGGCATTAGGCATCTACATTCTCATCATGCTGGCAAAAGGGTGGCAGCGTTGAATTCGAAGCGCTCGAGAATTTCTCTGATTTCCGTTACGGTTGGCATATTATGTCCGGTGCCCAGCTTCCGTACTTTGGCGGCCCCGGCGGCATTGGCCAGAGACCCCAATTCCTGTAGCGACATACCTCTGAGGTAGCCAAAGATCACAGCCGCGTCCAAGCTGTCGCCCGCACCTAAATGCTACGATTTACTTCGCCGCCGTTGTCGAATAACCTTGAGAACTTGCGGAGCTATTACCTCAATGATAGGCGACGGATCCTCAGGCTGCCAGCTTTTCTTCGCTTCCTTTAAAGGTTCAGGCCAAATTTCTGTGGAGTGGACAATCTCGCCAGGGGTATCGGCTGACTCCAGCACGTCCAAGGCCTGCTGGATCACCCGCATTTGCTGGACCCGGTTGTGGGGCTGTCCCAGTGTGTGACCGAAGGGGAACTCGACGGCTAGTGTGCGTGGAACACCGACCTTTTCCGCCCAGAAAGGCATCATCGTCACCATGATCGTAGACAAGCCTGCGGCTTCTATCGTACGCGCCAGCACGGGCACGTTTAATGCGCAGTCCGGTCAGGCAGGAGTTAATAAAACACAGTCCACCTCCTCAGCTTTAAGCCTCTCAGCAACTTCCGGTCCGTAGGTTTCCTGCCAAGCGGTCGTGTCCGACGGATAACCCTGGTATCCCATGAAGGAATAGACGTTCTGGGCTAAGTCGCCTATCTGGCCCTCGACAATCAACTCCTGGAAACGGTGAATGGGCAGCAAGATATTGATATCCGAGAGTACATCCCGGGTATTGATGTGTAGATGGCTAACACCAACATCTTCCTGCTGGATATCAGCAGACAGCGCTCGATAGGTTGGATCGCCCCACGTAGGTTCCTGCTTCTCCCGGACAATGTCAAATGGCGGATCAACACCCTTGTGATACAGACCACCCGACGTTATCAGTCCAAACTTGCATTCAGACAACGAGCTGGGTCGCGGCGTCCAGGGGATAGGCAGTTCGGGTTGCCGCTCCGTCATCCGATAATAAGCCGATATCAGACGTGGCAAATATATGAAACTATCGACGGACATCGGGTGCTCCTAGGATGTTTTTTTATGGTTTCGGTCAGTAAGTAAACGACGCTTTTCACTCTCGCCCGATATCACTGGACCGCCTCCAATCAGGATGCAGCACATGAAATATAAATTAAAGAGCCGATAAGATGCTGAAGTTGCCACTAGCAATGTGCTTTATAGATTCACATCCATTTGATATCATCTCCCCCTCTTTTAACTGCTACC
>JAUVOZ010000202.1 GCA_030598885.1 Anaerolineae bacterium
AGAGTGCATTGAAAAAAACTGCTCTCGAGGAGTTGGGAGGGGTAGATATGACCAATCAAATCCCAGAGTCAAAGTGTGAGAATTGTGGAATCCGTAGACGCGCTGAAAGTAAGCCAAACTCGATCCTTGCACGGATATGGAGATGGCATACAACATGGTGCCCTGGGTGGAAAGCATACCAGGAGATATTGGCCGAAAAAGGAGTGCACAACCTAGGAATGTGATGTATTATTCTCTAGAAGCAAGATGTGCACGAGTTCTGTCTGTATGTCGTACTGCCCCGCGCCCGTGAATCCATGACACAGGCCATTGCTGGTAGGCCAGCTCCGCTGGTGAACCCGACCACAAACGAACAAGACAAGCACCTTGCACAAATTCTTCATTGATGAAAGGAGAGCAGTTCCATGTCCGAACGCGTTACTGGCACGGTCAAGTGGTTCAACAGCAATAAAGGCTATGGCTTCATCGAGCGTGAAGATGAGCCGGACGTCTTCGTCCATCATACTGCAATAAAGTCGGAGGGTTTCCGCACCCTCGAGGAAGGACAACAAGTTGAATTCTCAGTAGAGGAAGGTCCCAAAGGACCTCAGGCAACCGAGGTTGTCATACTCTAACAACTTTAATATCTTGAAGCCCCGTCTAAATTATGGCGGGGCTTCTTTTGCTTTTGCTCCATTGATACGCGTATGACAATCTCATTCGAGGGGATGGCTACCAAGTTGATGGTGAGCCATGCCTGCCTAGTTTTTACTTTCCTCCGGTTCTCCTTATAACTCAGGGTGAACCACGCTCAACGCCCGCACTTGCTGTTCGGCATGATATGAGGAGCGCACCAAAGGACCGCTCTCAACCCATTTATAACCAATCTCCAAACCATCGCGCTTGAATTCGTCGAACTCTTCTAGCGTATAATAGCGCTCTATTGGAAGGTGCTTCTTCGATGGTTGTAGGTACTGACCGATGGTGAGGATGTCAACCCCCCAATCGCGCAGATCGCGCATCACCATCCGAAGCTCATCCTTCGTCTCACCCATGCCCACCATTAGGCCCGATTTGGTCAACACATTCGCGTCAAGTTTCTTGGCATTAGAAAGTGTGGCCTTAGCCCATTCGTATCGGTCTTGGGGTTGCACCCTCTTGAACAACCGAGGAACAGTCTCGACATTGTGGTTAAGGATCTCCGGACGAGCATCCATTACAACCCTCAATGCCTCAATAGATCCCTTGAAATCGGGTATCAGCACCTCAATCGAACAACCCGGGTGAAGTTCGCGGATGCGATGTATGACCATGGCGAATATTGGTGCTCCACCGTCTGCTCGCTCATCTCGGTTTACGCTGGTGATCACCGCGTGACGTAAGTTCATCGCCTTCACGGCGTGAGCCACTCGCTCAGGCTCAAGCCAATCGAGTGGCGCCGGACGACCGGTCTTGATATCACAAAAACCGCATGCGCGGGTGCATATCTCACCCATCACAAGAAACGTGGCGGTTCCTGATGGCCAGCACTCGCCAATGTTGGGACACATCGCCTCCTCACATACCGTGTTCAGAGACTTGGTACGCATCATTCCGAGCAACCACTCATATGTCTCACCAGACGGGGCGCGCACCTTTATCCATGGCGGTCGTCGCCCGGGCTTCATCCGTTTGTTCCCATCTTCTCCTTGAATCTTGATGCGGTCTTCGTTAGACATCGATGCCTGCCTTGCGAACATTCTACCGCGGTTTAGGGCTTCCAGCCTGACAACGCGGTTCTCCTTTCCTGGAACTGGACATGATAAATTTGGACATTCGTTCTCAACGTACTCAAGATTACCCACCAAGGAGTGACCACACGAGAGGCAACAGGGAGGTTTCTAAGTCAGGAGAGCTTCCAGCAACCTGGCGGTGAGAGCTTTGACTTCCCTCCCACCAGGACCAACTGGACCGATGCAGGCAGGACAGCCTTCTATGCAGCGACAAGCATGCATCATATCTAGCGCACCGGAGAGCAAATCAGCGTGCAACTCATACAATCGCTCCGCTAATCCGATCCCCTCTGGCACCCGGTCATATAGCGTGATTGTCGGGCCTTTGGTGCTCTTCGCCCGAATCTCTGTGATGGAGCCCAGGTCACGTGGATCACACATTAAATACAGGGGGGCAATGTTCCTTATGATATAAGCCAAACCCATGAGAGCGCTGCGCTTTCCCCGAGCGGATTCGGCTTTAAGGTGGCAAGTCGGGCAGAGGGTTATCAGGTTATCACGGTCGTTGGCCACCGAATCGTTTCTGTTCTCTCCGGGGATGTAACCATACTCACGGAAGGGTCGGATGTGATGGACATCGTGGGCACGCCCCTCCCGCTCTGGAGTGTCGCACTGTCTGCAACGGTAACCGTCTCGAGCCCGGACAGCTTCGCGCGCTTGAGGCCAACTTGGTCCATAGTCACTGGGCGGGATCAACACACCCTCGGCCTCAAGCCGATCTACAGTCTCGGGAGCAATCCATAACCAGTACGCGCTTGTCTCGAAGGACCGTGGGGGTAAATCGATCAAACCGTAACCCAGGGTCTCATGTGTATAGCGTTTGACCTTCCGAAAGGAGGTTGTGGTCGTTGTTACCTGTACCCATCCATGCGCACGCCGAGCAGGCAGGTTTTCGTCGGCGTCGAAAACCTCCACAACCTCAAGATCCACCGCTTCAGAGGCATCTGTGAAGTAATCTACCTCGGCTGGTTCAACCATGGCCAAAGCGTTCTCCCAATCCAACTGCTGGACGAGAAAAGTCCGACCTTCATGAATATACACTGCCCCCTCGTGCAGCAGGATCGGGGCGGTGGCCCTGTCGACCTCCCCGATGACCACGGGACGACCTCGACCGATGTCTTGGATCACAACCGGGTCATCGCCGGAAGCCCGTAACGAAACTGATTCGGCCGGATAGGAATCTGAGATCCATCGGTACGTCCCGTTCGAGAGGTGGAGCTCGCCCTCTTCTGCTAAATAATCGAGTAATTCCGTC
>JAUVOZ010000198.1 GCA_030598885.1 Anaerolineae bacterium
GAAGCCGCAAATGGGGCAGGTGCCCTCCACGTAGCGATCTGGGAGGAAGCGCTCCTCGCTCTCAGAATACAGTTGGCGTTGGGTTTCTCGATATAAGTATTCCCCTTTATATAGACAGCTGAAGAAATCCTGGGCGATGCGATGGTGATTCTCAGTGTCGGTATGGGTGAAAAGGTCATAGCTGATGCCGATGATCTTCTGGGTCTCCAGGAAGCGATGATGGTAGTGTTCGAAGAGTTTGCGTGGAGTTACACCGCGCTTGTCGGCTTCAATAGTGATCGGAGTGCCGTGTGCGTCGGAGCCGGAGACCATCAAAACGCGATTTCCTTTGAGCCGATGGTAGCGAGCGAAGATGTCAGCGGGCAGGAGGGCGCCAGCCAGGTGCCCAACGTGTAGATCGCCATTAGCGTAGGGCCAGCCGACGGAGACGTGGATTAGCTTGGTCATTTCGTTCCTCACATTCCGGTTGTTTCCTAAAAAATACAGCACCGGAGAATCTAATCTAAAGCTTTGATAACCCTAAAGGAAACCGCCAGCGTGAGGCTGGCGGGAGGGTGACTGCCGGGGCTATCGGTCAAATCATCCCATCGGCTTATCGGGAAGCGCGACCGGCCCATGCCGATGAGCCTCGTCTCATCGGCGACGGCAGCATGCGCATGACCATAATCGTATAGTGATACAAACCCTTTGCCATTCTAAGCCAACCTGCTTTGGCTGATTTTACGTATTCTACAATGTGATTGAGGGAAGTCAAGCGCGGCCCGCTCATAGTGGTTGTCACATATTTACGAATAAGGCGAGACGGACATCCTGATCGGAACCCTTATTTTCTATTACTTGACAAATGGGTCAAGGTTTATTATTCTAGTACTAGAATATATTTTTTCTGGGAAACAAGAATGACCAACGCGGAACTGGCCATACTAAGCTTGATCGCCCAGCAGCCTCGTCATGGCTATGAAATCGAGCAGGTGATTGAGAAACGCGGGATGCGGGATTGGACTGAGGTTGGGTTCTCATCCATCTATTACCTACTGAACAAACTTGAGAAGAACAACTTGATTGAGGGACATATTGAACACCATATTGGTCAGGGACCGGCGCGTAAGGTCTACCGTATCACCGAAGCCGGGAGGGAGGCGGTGCACGCTGGTGTGCTGACCGCACTCTCCGTACCGCAACGCACTTATCCTCTCTTGCAGTTGGGCCTGGCTAACCTTCCAGGCATTCCCCGCTCGGAAGCTCTAGATGCGTTGCGCAAGTACCGCATCAACTTGAGCGACCGCCTGGAGTACGTGCAACGTAAACGCGATCGCCAACGTCCTCTTCCCTACTTCGTTGAAACGATGTTCAGCCACAGCATTACGATGATTAAGGCTGAACGAAGCTGGATTGAAGACTTGATTAAGCAATTGGAGGAAAAGAGTGACTAAAATCGATTTCAAAAAAGAACTGAAGCATCTCTACCAACCCGCATCTAAGAAGTTTGAGGTGGTCGATGTGCAATCGATGAACTTCCTTATGATCGATGGCCAAGGTGACCCCAATACAGCGCAGGAATACCAGGATGCGGTCGAAGCTTTATATGGCGTGGCTTATAAACTCAAGTTCATAAGCAAGAAAGCGTTGGTAAAGGATTACGTCGTTCCGCCTCTGGAGGGGTTGTGGTGGGCAGAGGATATGGAGCAATTTACCACCGGTGGGGATAAGAATGCCTGGCAATGGACGATGATGATCATGCAGCCGGAGTGGGTGACCCAGGAGATGTTCGATAACGCTCTTGATCAGGTAAAGAAGACGAAGAACCCGACCGCGCTCTCCAAACTCAGGCTTGAAAGGTATCATGAGGGTCTTGCGGTGCAGATAATGCACATCGGTTCCTACGATAACGAAGGCCCAACACTAGGCAGGATGCATCATGAGTTCATTCCCGGGTATGGCTATGAGACGAACGGAAAGCATCATGAGATCTACCTGAGTGATCCGCGCAAAGTGGCGCCGGAAAAGCTCAAGACTGTGCTCAGGCAACCTGTGAGGGAAAAACGTTGAGGCAGAGGCGGTTCACGAGTCGCCTCTACCATCTCTCATGAGCTCCCCGCGAGCTTCTAGCTCGCGGGGAGCTTGGGAAGCGGAAGGATTTTGTTTCATAAGAATACTCACTTGATAGGAGGCATTCGATGACCCTTACACTATTCAACGGATTCCACTCGTTGGAAACCCATCACTGCGTGACTGGCTCTATGCTTCACATCTACGACTTTCACCATCACTCCATCAGCGAGGATATGCTGCTGGGGATCGGAGCCGGATTGGGCTTCATCTATTGGCACATGAAGGGCACGCCTCCCATGTTCGGAGGTCGGGGTAATGTAGGTCGCCCCGGCGAGGAGGGGTTGGAGGTCGCTGCCGGCCGACGCACGGGTGTACGGGTGGAAAAACATTACACTGGTAGCGCTAAGAAAGCCGAGAAAGCCCTACTCGAGATGTTGGAAGCGGGCGAGCCAGTTATGTTGAATGTCGATATGGGCTTCCTACCTTACTTCACCGACCTGCCTGAGGATTTCCACTTTGGCGGTCATGTGATCGCTATCGGTGGGTACGACGCGGAAACCCGTCGGGTGCTCGTCGCCGACCGCGATAAGCCGCTGCATCCGGTCTCGTTGGATGATATTGCAAAAGCGCGGGGTTCGACATTCAAACCCTTCCCTCCGCGAAATATGTGGTTCACCTTCGATTTCAGCGGAAAACGCCAACCGGATCCGGAGGAGATCCGTCAGGCCATCCGTGAGGTGTGCACGACAATGCTGGAGGGTCCAATATCTAATATTGGTGTGAGAGGTATTAGGAAGGCGGCTAAGCGGACGCTCAAATGGCCGGATACCATGAACGAGGAAGAGCTTCGCTGGGCGTGCTTCAATAACTTCATCTTCATCGACGCCACTGGTGGCACGGGTGGCGGCATCTTCCGCTATATGTATGGACGGTTTCTAGAGGAAGGTGCCTGTATCACCGGAGACGAGCGGCTGGCTGATGTTGGCAGTGACATGCGGGCCATTGGCGACTTATGGCAGGAGGTGGCGATGATTTTCAAGCGTGGATCAGAGATCGCCAATCCGGTTGACGTGCTCGCCGAGACGACGGCTCCGTTGATGGAACTTGCCGACCTGGAAGAGGACGCGTGGACGCGGTTGCGGGATTTGGTTTAATAAGGGCGAAGCATTCACTGTTGTTGAATATGTATCCATAGCTCCTTCTGTGAATGCTTCGCCCCCTACTACGGTAGCGGCGGCGCCGACATTTCTCCAACCTC
>JAUVOZ010000020.1 GCA_030598885.1 Anaerolineae bacterium
GCGGTCGGCAAGGTTGGAAAGAATGCGCAGGTGTGCTCGCCCACCAGTGAGGGTTTCAATCGTAGGCGCGAGTGTTTCGGCCACTGAATTGACAACATTCGCCCCCATTGCGTCGCGGGTGTCATAGATCAAATGAACCACCAGCATAGTACCCACGGGCGTATCATGCAACGTTCGGATTTCGAGATCGCGAGCACCACCGCCTAAGTGGCTGATTACCTGGTCAACTTGGTCTGCTTTGGCAAGCAATTCATCCTTATGCTGTAATAATTGCTGGCTTGCTGCCTCTATGTCCGGCACATCCAGTATCTGGATTTGGGCGATCATTTCCGGTTCAGTGGTTCTCGCGGTGAAGCCGCCTCCAGCGCGGGCAAGTTTAGCCATATGGGACGCGCCAGCGACAACAGAAGGCTCTTCAATGACCATCGGGACAAGTACCTCACGTTGGTTGACGATAAAGTTTACAGCAACCCCAAGAGGAAGACTGAAGATCCCAATCACATTCTCTATCAGGTTATCAGCCAGCTCTAAAGTCAGACCGCGTTCTCCAAGTAATGCAGCCCGGGTTTCATTATTTAGATCTCCAACCTCGACCACCTTCGCCAGGCGCTGTTCGAGGGGTAGGTTATAGAAACCAGGGAGGCGTGAAGACCGACTTGAAGACATAACTAAACTCCTGTACCAGGCATGGTTGTATTTGTATACGTCCTCTGCTCTGGCAAAAACTATCAGGTTGCTCAGCAGTTGGCGAGTACCGGTGGATAGGGTAAAATCCACACCAAGGGAAGATATATCGTGAATGACATCCCTCCGTCCAAAACAAGTCAACCGCGCATCCCTGAGGGGCATTCCGGTGCAAACAGCCGTATGAATGCATTGCACCGGGCCACGCTGAGCCTTTATTCTGACTTATCGCTTGACGGTGTTCTCCGCCGCATTATACAAGCTGCACGCGAGCTCTCCAATGCTCGCTATGCAGCCTTGGGAATCCCTGATGGCAAGGGTGGGCTCGAGACATTCCTTACCCTTGGTATGAAAGATGAGGAGATCAAGCGCATCCCGCATCAACCGGTCGGCAATGGGTTGATTGGGGAAATGATGCGGACCGGTCGAAGCATACGTATCTCGGAAATCGCTGATCACCCCAGCTCGGTTGGTTTTCCACCTAAACACCCGAAGATGCATTCCTTCCTCGGAGTGCCGATCGCCGCTTATGGCCGCCCCCTGGGTCAGATCTACTTGACCAATAAGCAGGGGGCTGATTGTTTTGATGCTGAGGATCAGCGTTTGATTGAAATGCTAGCCGCACAGGCCGCGGCGGCTATGGAGAACGCTAGACTTCACCGGCGGGTGCTCGACAGCGAGACCGAACTTGCCCAACGAAACCTGGAATTGGAGCTAGTCAATTCTCTCGCCACCACGGCTAGTTCAACAACTGAACCCGACGCTGTGCTTGAAGTGATGCTTGAACGTCTCACCACGCTTTTCGGGGCTGGGGCAGGTGAGTTATTTCTCCGGGAAGCAGAGGAGGGTATCTACCGCAAGGTGTTTCATCGTGGTGGCGAGGTCAACGCTTTGTGGGCTGTCAACCAGTTTCGCCCCGGTCAAGGTCTTGTCGGCGAAGTGGCGAAGATAGGAAAAATAATGTGGACCCAGAACCTGGCGGAAGAGCAGCGTTTCCTAAGCCAGACTGTGATCGAGGCTGGTTTTGGGACATTGGTCTGTGTACCGCTCACTGCGCCTGGGCAGGTGGTAGGTGTGCTTAGCTTAGCGTTTCGGGGCGAGCGCATGATCGATGAAAGGGAAATTGGTTTGCTGGAGGCGGTAGGTGCTGGAGTTGGGGTCGTAGTTGAGAACGCCCGTCTTTACCGACAAGCACGCCGTTTAGCAGTGCTTGAGGAACGTGAGCGAATTGGCATGGATCTGCACGATGGAATCATCCAATCGATCTATGCCGTGGGCCTGATTCTAGAATACATTCGTCTCATGGTAAATGAGGATCCAGAGCAAGCTGGTCAGCGACTGGAACAGGCGATCCAAAGCCTAAACACCGTCATCGGCGATATCCGGTCCTATATCCTCGATCTTCAACCTAGTCGGATTAAAATCGACGACCTAAGTCGAGCACTAGATCGTCTAGCAAACGAGTTCGAGGCGAATACGCTGGTCAAGGTTGAGTTGGAGGTTGAATCAGAAGCCCTTGAGTTATTGGAACTTCGAATCGCGACCGGATTGTTCCATATTGCTCAGGAAGCACTGGCAAATACTGCCAAGCACGCACATGCTACCCGGGTTTCGCTCAAGTTGGCAAAAACTGGGTCGAATATATCGCTTTTGGTCATTGACAATGGACAGGGATTCGACATCGAAAAGGAGCCCGGCGTACTTGGGCATGGCTTATCCAACATGGCAGAACGGGCGCGCCAGGTAGGCGGCCAGTTGGAGATTGAATCAAGCCCAGGCGAGGGAACGACGGTCACTGTCCGCCTGCCGGTTGATCAGCCATCTCGGTGAACTCAGCTAATACCCGTATTCGAGACTGTTTTTTTCAGCGCAGTCACTGATCTTGTACTGCATGCGTGACAGGTTTCAAACTTCTTTGGGAAGGAGGTCACTAGAGCCTTGCGGGGGGTGATCATATACTGGAGTTATCTCCCTGAATAGGCAATGAATCGTGTGTCCAGCACGGATTTACATCATTGACGAGCATGATACGGTGCGATCTGCGTTGGCTGATTGTCTTGATCAGGCCGCCGGCTTGACCGTCTTGGGACATTCCGGGGATGCGGGGCAGGCATTGAACGACATCCGGGAGGATGGACCGGATATCGTCTTGGTTGAAGTTAAGCGGAGCGACGGGTTGGGGTTGGAAATTATGCGCCAGATCGCGGCGCTACCGAAACCTCCCCAACTAGTCGTATTGACATCCTACCCAACAGAGTGGGAAGAGAAAGCGGCCAATCGAGCAGGTGCAACCTCGTATCTGTTGAAAGACATTGATTCAAAAGAACTCATTCGGCGAATATCAGAAATGGCCGAGGGCTGAATCACGCTACTCCAAACCTTGAAACTCAATCATTATTCCGTTATAGTTTATAAAAGTTTATATATGAGGTGAACATATGCCGATGACGGATAAGCAGCGTCAGATGCGCCGGCGCCAACGTCGTGTACGCAAAATGCGTGCGCTCAAGATCAGATTGGAGAAAACCCAGGATAGTAAAACCCGAAAGATATTGATTGAGAAAATTAAGCGCATCTCACCTTGGGAACCCCTCCCTGATAGATAAACCACCCTTCCCTGAAGGGACCGTGCCGTCCAGGAAGGAATTTAATCGACGGCATTCATTTACCCCCCGCATAATTTTAACCGACGTCTATAGAATTAGAGCCTCAAGGAAGTGTTTCTAGTGCGGTTGTATCATTTGTTCCTGGCTTGAATGAATGTGGTTATCCAACCTTGGAAGGCAAAAAACGATTAGTCAATTCCTTTAACTCATGGTTGGAGAACGGCTTGACCAGGAAGGCGTTGGCACCGGCAAGATGGGCAGCGTCGCGGTCTTCTTTGCCCGCTTTGGCGCTTATAACAATGATGGGAACTGACGACAAACTTGGTTCCAACCGGAGTCGACTGATGAGGGTCATCCCGCTGACATCAGGCATCATCAAGTCAGTCAGAATCAGGTTGGGGGTGGTGGTTTTGATAATCTCCATGGCTTCATTAGCGCTACGGGCTCTTGTAGTCATATAGCCTTGGGCCTCAAGGATCTCGCACACGATCCCGCACAAGGCCACATTATCATCCACGACCAGGATGGAAGGGCAAGGTGTGTGTTTTATTACTTTGGTGGAGGAAGTGCTTTTTTTAGCGACCATTTTGATTATTAGTACCTATAAATATATATCATAATACCTCTATTAATGATGATCCCCTAAAAGTCATCTCCTCAGTATGGATACTAGTTGGAATTTATCCTATTATTTCCTGCAACTCCAATTCGTAACCCATAGATAAACAAGAAACCGCTCAACCGGCACGTTGAGCGGTTATGGTAATGCCCCCACGGGGATTCGAACCCCGGTCTTAGGCTTGAAAGGCCTACGTCCTGGTCCCCTAGACGATGGGGGCGGCGAGCGCGATTTTACCACGCGCCGAATAAGACGGTCAACGCTTCGAACGTTTACGGGTTGGTTTACCCTTAAAAGAGGGTGCGGTGATTCGAACCCCAACCACCAACCGGCGATCGCCCATACGAGATCGCAGCCTGGGATCGATCTCTTTGAGCGAGTCAGCGGTTGTTATCACTGTTGGCAGTTTTGCGTTGTAGCGATAATTAAATAGTTGGTAGAGTTTCTCTCGCACCCATGGCTTCATCGCTTGCGTACCCAAATCATCCAGGACAAGCAATGGGGATGAACGGATTTCCTCGAAGCGTCTGTCGTAGGAAATCAGACTGTCGGGGCTAAAGGTTGCCCGTAAGTGGTCCAGCATATCCGGCACCACTACGAACATGACTGGAAAACCCTGGCTGGCGTGATAGTTGGCGATCGCCGCAGCTAGGTGGGTCTTACCACAGCCAAAGGTTCCCATAAGGACCAACCAGCCTTTAGGTGCTTGGGCGAACGCCCATGCTGCTTGGTAGGCATCATCCAGCGTGCGCGCATCATTCACCGGAAGCTTCTCGCCTTTTCGGAGGTTGAAGGTTGAGAAAGTTTGGTGGTCGTGCAGAACCAGCGACGATAATTCATGTTGACCACTGTCGTCAACCGGACGGCGGTGGTCCGGAGCGTGGATGTAGACATGGGCGACCAGGTCGGGATCGGACAATCGTGACCTCATCCGGCCTTCGATCTGCTCAAGCGCTAGGTTTGTGGTGACGACCATTGGCAGGTTATTTATGTAGCGATAGTTCAGGATCTGGAAAAGTTTCTCGCGCGCCCAAGCTGTGGCGTTCTGGGTGCCAAAGTCGTCAAGTATCAGTAGGGGGGCGTTGCGGATCTGTTCGAAGCGTTCTTCGAAAGTGACATTCCTATCATCGTAGGCGAATCGTAACGCGTCGAGTAAATCGGGAACCGTGAGGAACAATGTCGGCACGCCAAGCGAGACACATTCATTGGCGACTGCAGCCGCCAGGTGGGTTTTTCCACACCCGAAGTTACCCTGGATCAGCAGCCAGCCTTCGAGCGATTTACTGTAGGCGTGCGCTTGATTGTAGGCACGTTCGATCGAATCTTGCTGTTGCTGTCCCAATCCGACACGACCATGTGGATTGAAAGAATCAAATGTCAACTCAGTTAGTTCATCGAGGTGGCTAAGACTGAAAAGCCGTTGGCGGATTCGATCTTGAATGTCAGCCTGGCGGCACGCGCAAATTTCCAACCGGCCGAAGTCCGGATGTCCCAGGGGCAAGTCCTGCCTGATGTATCCTAATCCATGACAATGCGGGCAGTCCGGGTCACCGAACCCTGAATTCAGGTCGCTGTCTGGCTTAGGAATCCCAGAAGTCTGCGAATTCGCCCTCGACATAGCGTCGGCGAGCCTTTTCAGAGTCTCCTCGATCTTCTCGCTCATCTCTTCCTCTGGTGAGCCAACCTTCAAGGATGGCCTCGATGTAACGCCACTTGCGGACGTTGTTCTCAACGGCGATACGGATAGCGTCTTCGATCCACTGGGTTGAATAGGTGCGTTCGGCGTCGCGCAGTCGTTCGGCGATCATTGGGGTCAGCGGACCGATATTCTGTTCGTAAAGGATGTATATATTTGGCCGCTCGATACTCAACTCCAGCGGGGTTTCTGATAGGCCGCTTGGTTGCCATTCGCCAAGTTCGATACCGGTTAACGCTGCGCGACCTTTGGGGGTGTTAAGGAAGTAAAAGGTCTCTGTTCCACCCTCGAATTCGATCGAAGCCTTGAGCAACGTCCCGCGGGCAACGGCGCGTTCGAGAGCTTCGTCGAGGGCTTCCACCGGTGGAGTGCCTGGGGATGCTAGCCCCTGCAACAAGATCTGATCGGTAGCCATTTCCTCATGACGCAAGTAGCGAAAGCGTCCTTCTTTACGAGCCAGAGCCCAGAAGGCGTAAAGGGTAATCTTAGTCTCGCCTAGGTGGTCAATGGCCGGGAGCAATTCGCTAAAGAATAAGTTAGGAATGGGGGTTAGTTTCAACTTGCCTTCTGGGAAGCCGGGGACGCCCTTTTGAAATTTCATACTTCTCTGCTCTATTTTTCCCAGTCATTATCGTACGATAAAAGACGCGGACAGCAAATTTAAAATATATTACTAGTTCCCCATACCAGGATGGTTGCTTGTTTTTATTCAGCCGGAGCCAGATCAACCTGGCGAGTGGCGGCGTTTTCGAACTTTGCTAATTTCTTTCGAAAGACCAGCTCGGTGCTGCCGACAGGACCGTTGCGGTGTTTAGCAACGATGATCTCGGCGATGTTCTGTTTCAATGTGTCTTCCTCATATTGGTCTGGGCGGTAGATGAACATCACCACGTCGGCGTCCTGCTCGAGGCTACCCGACTCTCGCAGGTCTGACAGAATAGGTCGAGGAGGCCGACGGGATTCGACCGCGCGTGAAAGTTGGGCAGCAGCCAACAAGGGCACCTTAAGCTCGCGAGCCAGTGCTTTCAGGTTGCGTGAAATATAAGAAACCTCCTGGACGCGATTCTCCATTCTGGTATCGCCGGTCATGAGCTGTAGGTAATCGACGATGATCAGATCCAAGCCGACTTCCATATGTAGTCGGCGGCATTTAGTATGCAGCTGCAATGGAGTAATGGAGGGGGTATCGTCGAGGTAGATGTGTGTGTCGCCAAGGGCGCTGACCGCCTGGGTGAACAAGGGCCACTCTTCATCGCGGAGGTTAGCTAATCGAAGACGCTGTGAGTCGATGCCTGTCTCCTGGGCCACCAAGCGTTGCACCAGTTGCTCATTAGACATCTCGAGCGAGAAAAGGGCGACATGTTTTTTATGCAATTGGCTGGCGTTCTTGGCGGCTGAGATGCAGAAGCCTGACTTCCCCTGTCCGGGTCGTCCGGCGATGATCAGCAGGTCGCTGGGTTGCATACCTCCCAGCAGACGATCGAGATCGATGAAGCCGGTAGGTACGCCGATTGTCTCATCCCGGTGACGGGCTAGATAATCGATGCGGTCGTAGTACTCGCTCAGCACCTGCTTGATGGGCTGAAGCTGGTGGGTAAGCCTACGCTCGCTGACGCCGAAAACCGCTTTCTCAGCGTCGTTGACTACATCCTCTACCGGGGTTCCTGATTGAAAAGCCAACCGAGCAATTTGGTTGGCAGCTTCAAGCAAACGTCGTCGAGTGGCGGTCTCTTCTACTACATGCCCGTAAGCTACGGCGTGAAGGGAGGAAGGGACATTGTTGATCAGCGCCGTCAGGTATGCGGGACCGCCGACCTCCTCAAGGTGTCCCCGACGATCTAGTTCCTCTGAGACGGTCAGGATGTCTATCGGTAGACGTTGTTCATGAAGGCCAGCAAAGGCTTCCCAGATCCAACGGTTACGGTGGAGGAAGAAATCGTCAGCCGACAGGAAATGGGTGAGGTCGTAGTAGACCTCTGAATTGACCAGTACCGAGCCCAGAGCAGCCTCTTCGGCTTGACGATCGTACGGTGCTTCTTGCCTTTGACGACCATCACCGGAAGGCTTAGCGTCGGGGGGAGGGGTGGGAATCTCGCTCATGTTAGGTAGGATTCTGATCGGTGGGTCCAGCTATTAAGCCGGCTAAAGTATGATAAGCAACCAGGATCTTCACTGACCATTATAATAGATGCTTGACTGTCGATGTTGGCGATGCTGAGCAAAGGGATCAGTTGCTTGGATCCTCTTCGGGTAGATCCAAGTTGTCGAGATCCAGAGTCTCGACGAAATCCTTGAAGATCTCCAACCGCTCGTCGCCCTTCTCAGTGGCATCGTCCGCGTCGACTTCCGCTTCCGGTATAGAAGCCGCCTCATCCATGACGACCTCGGCGACGAAGATCGGTACGTGGACGCGCACAGCCAGCGCCAGGGCATCTGAGGGGCGGGAGTCGATCTCCATTTCCCGCCCGTTTACGCTGATCACGATACAAGCGTAGAACACATCCTCGCGCAATTCGGTTATCTTGACCTGTAAAACTTGAGCGCCCAGGACTTGAAGCATGTTACGTAGCAAGTCGTGGGTCATTGGGCGGGCGACCTCTAACTCCTGCAGGCTGAGGGTGATAGCATCTGCTTCAAACGGGCCGATCCAAATGGGAAGGAATCGCTCCGAATCCATCTCCTTAAGGATGACGATCCTTTGTGGAGACATCAGGCTTACCCGAATACTATCAATAACGACCTCTACCATCCTCTAGCCTCTACCATACCGCAGAAATGGGTTGACGGCATTCTAACATACGCTATAGTGAGGTGCAACCAATCAATGATTTTTTATCTTTGAGACTGTCATCTGTTATTATTTAATGAGTGCACTGAAAAAACTACTCTCGAGGAATAGGGATGGGTATATGTGGGGGTGCGGGCTGCGCCTGCACCCCCACATATACCGGTCCTCTTCTCGCGGTTGACCTTTTTTAGTGGAGTCATTTAATATCAATAAATTCCAGGATTTCGAGAAAGGGAGATTTATGTTCGAAGACTTACTAGCTCCGGAAGGTGTGGCGGTTGTTGGGGCCTCCCGGAACCCGACAAAACTGGGCTACGGAGTCGCCCGTAACCTGGTTGTGTCCAATTACAGTGGCGCATTACATTTTGTAAACCCTCGTGGTGGGCGATTGTTTGATCGACCGATTTACCCCGACTTGGCGAGTGTACCTGACCCGGTCGACCTGGCGGTAATTATGGTTCCGGCTGCGTTAGTTCCGATGGTGCTGGAGGACTGTGGCAAGCGGGGAATCCGTTTTGCGATTGTCGGCGCAGGGGGTTTCCGGGAGACCGGACCTGAGGGGGAGACGTTGGAGAGGCGTTGCATGGAAATCGCCCGAGCCCACGGTATTCATGTGCTTGGACCGAATTCAATCGGCTATTTGGATACCCACCTTCCGATTAATGCCACTTTTTTACCTCTGCCAGGACCGATCCCAGGCGATGTAGCCTTCCTGTCCCATTCAGGGGCGATCTGTGAAGCGGTGATCGATTGGGCGCGGGGTCAAGGGTTTGGCCTTTCGCGTCTGGTCAGTTTGGGCAACCAAATGGACTTGACCGAAGGCGACCTGCTGTCGGCGATGGAGACAGATCCTAATACCCGGGTTGTAGCGATGTATATGGAAGGGGTGGGGGATGGACCGAGATTTATCGAACAAGCTCGACGGGTGACAAGCGAAAAGCCGGTGGTGGCGATCAAAGTGGGGCGTTCGGAGGGTGGTCGGGCGGCGGTTGCGTCTCATACTGGCGCCATGGCCGGGGAGGATGTGGCTTATGATGCCGCCTTTCGCCAGGCAGGTGTGATCCGTGCTCGCCACAGCGAGGAAATGTTCGATTGGGCACGAGCGCTGGCCTGGTGCCCATTGCCAACCGGTCCAAGGATGGCAATCTTGACCAATGCTGGTGGACCAGGTGCGATCGCCACTGACACCATTGAGGAGATTGGTCTGAAATTGGCTGTGTTGGCAGAATCGACCCAGGACCAGTTGCGAGAGATACTTCCACCTGCTGCCAGCACACGTAATCCTATCGATATGTTGGCTAGCGCCGGTCCAAGGGAGTATGCCGATGGGCTGAGGATTGCCCTGGCAGACGATGGTGTGGATGGGGTGATTGTGATCTTGCCGCCGCCGCCGATGACCACCGCGGCCGAAGTGGTTGGCGCCATCATCCCGGTTATTCGCTCAACTTCAAAGCCGGTTGTGGTTGCGTTGATGGGAGAGGACTTGATTGCCCATGCAGCACAGCTTCTCAGGCAATCGCATATACCCGATTACCGTTTTCCTGAGCGGGCGGTCTCTGCTATGCGGGTGTTGGTAGAGCGAGCTCAGCAGTTGGCAGAGCCGACCGAGACGCTACCCCGCCTGACCCGTATCCGAATTAAAGAAGCCCAGCAGGCGTTGATCGGAGCTGAGTTGGGTGAGACCGGCTTTATGGATGCGGTACTTGCTGCCAAGGTAGTGGAGAGCTACGGAATCAGAACACCACCCGCAATCCTTGCCCACACATCGGAGGAGGCGGTAGAAGCCGCCGATCAAATAGGTTACCCGGTTGCGCTCAAAATCGTCTCGGCTGACCTACCTCATAAGTCTGAGGTTGGCGGTGTATTGCTCGGTTTGGAGACGCCGCAGGAAGTGGTGGAAGGATTTAGCCAGGTGAGCGATATCTCTGATGTGGCCTCTTCGCCGGCGAGCATTTTGGGGGTGATGGTACAGAAGATGGTACCCTCAGGCCAAGATGTGATCGTCGGTATGGTCCGGGATGCGCAGTTCGGCCCCCTGGTGATGTTTGGCTCGGGCGGAGTGGAAGTAGAAGCTCTAAAGGACGTTGCCTTCGCGCTTACACCGCTCACTCGGCATGAGGTCGATGGTATGCTGGAGAGAACCTGGGCTGGTCGCCGTTTACAGGGCTATCGCAACTTACCACCAGCGGACCGTGCGGCGGTGGTGGATGTCTTGCTGCGCTTGGGGCAATTGGCGGTTGACCTGCCACAGGTGGCGGAAATAGAGATCAATCCACTGCGCGCTCTTCCCGGTGATAATGGGGCGGTGGCGATGGATGTGCGGTTGCGGTTGGAGGGGTGAGGGTTGATTTTCGGTGCTGGTGATGGTACTCACTAACCTTCCCGGAAGCTTAAAGCTTCTGGGAAGGTGATTATTACGCTGTATATTCGATATGATTGTCCGGTGGGGTCATCGACCCCACCGGAACTAGAGTTTGATAAATGCGGACGTTCTAGGGGTTTAAATCATGGCTTGGGCAATGGCGGCTGCCACGCGAGCGTTATTGCGCAACAGAGCCAGATTCGCCTGAAGGGTGGCGCCACCAGTCAGGTCGGCCAGGCGACTCAGGAGAAAGGGGGTAAGGTTCTTGCCGGTGATCCCTGAAGCTTGAGCCTCGGATTCAGCCTGGGTCATCGCGTTTTCAACTATTTCGATCGATACGGAGATATTCTCAGGGCATGGGATGCATATCAAGGCTCCGCTCCCTAAACCCATACCCCAATGCGAACGTAGGATAGCGGCAACCTCAGCCGCCATATCTGCACGTGTGCTGACCGGTAATCCGCTTCCCCGGCTGAAGAAAGCGGGGAACTCATCAGTCTTCCATCCGATGACCGGCACCCCTGCAGTTTCCAACCATTCCAGCGTGCGCGGTAGATCGAGGATAGATTTAGCCCCGGAGCAGACCACTGCCACCGGTGTGTGGGTCAGTTCGATCAGGTCGGCTGAGACGTCACCTGTTCCGCCGCGATGAACCCCACCGATCCCGCCGGTGGCCATAACCTGCGCCCCAGCGGCGTGAGACACATACATGGTCGCCGCCACGGTGGTGCCCCCGGTCTGGCTTTTGGCGCTGGCAACTCCCAGGTCACGCCGGCTTACTTTACAAACATCCGTCTCCAGTGCCAGGCGTTCAAGCTCTTCCCTAGATAATCCGAAGCGGACTTGACCGTCGAGAAGGGCGACCGTGGCTGGACGAGCGCCGGCCGAGACGATCTCCACCTCCATGCTACGGGCGAGTTCAAAGTTGACCGGTCGGGGTAAGCCGTGGGTTATGACCGCCGACTCAAGCGCCACGATCGGCTCACCAGCCACCAAAGCGGAGGCGATATCCGGGTGGACGTGGAGCCAGGAAGGAAGGCCCGGCGACATTGGTTTTGACACTTTAAACCTCGTTATCTCCAATTTCCTTCGATCGAATCAGGAAACGGATGTGATCAACAACCATGTTAATGTCGGGAGGAGGATTCAGTTCTGACTCGGTCTCTAGTAGATGAAGCATCTGATTGAGTTGTTGGTGGAGGACATTGAGCATCTCAAAGCATCGGTAACTTTTAGGTAGCTCCCCATGCTTCCATGTCCTGATCAATTCCTGGATCCCCTGTGCAGTTCGCTCACCCAGGTAGCGATCATGCTCGCGAGCCTGATAATCGGCTGAGTTGTACAGGTTAGCTCGTTGTAGGTCCCTCCAAGTGGCCATTAGCGTCTTGGCTGGACCGGTATCGCTCGGAGCAGAGGGGAATTGATCGTCACGCACTTCCCAGGTGCCCACGCCAACCCACGCCAATTCCAGGCCGTTGTCTTGCAGGTCCTGTTTCAGTTGATCGGTGTGGAAGTGTTCGCTAAGCTGACGACGAGGGATCTGGATAAGTGGTCCTTGATCCTCTTTCTGATCGGTTTTTCCAGGTGAAGGTTCCGCTTCTTCCAGCATTCGTGAAGGTTGCAGCGCGAGAAATTCCTCAATTGAGTGCCGGGCGACAAACTTCTGAATTTCCTGGCTTACAATTTCGGGGAGCATTTCTTCCCATTTACGTTGCCCCTCTATCTTTACCGCTTGTCTATATACCAAGCGTCGGATGCCATCTTCTGTGTAGGGGTAGGGATTCTGCAGACTACGCTGTTGCTCACCGCTGTAGACTCTGAAGAGTATTTGTGCGTCGCGCGCATAGACCTCAATGCCGTCCCTGGTCACAGCTCGCACTTCATCGACTTTACCAAGCTGGTCTCGAAGGTCGACGACGCCCCGCAAGCGTTCGAATCCTTCAATGAAGGGTTTCCTCGATCCTTGGTTTCCTGTCAGTGGGCCATAGACTCTTGGAAGACCATCTTCGGTTTCGAAAACAGCTGCAAATCCGAGGTGCACATTAATGTAACCGGGGCCACCGATTCTTAGCAGGGGATTGTTGGTATGGTCGGCTTCCAGATCGCTGATATCACCTCTATTGATCATGAGTGTCGGATAACCTAATCCGAAGAGTGCGCCGACGAGGTAATTGGCCGCGACCCAGAAGGAGTCGAGTTCAAAAAGGTCAGTGAGGTAAAGCGATCCGACGAACAGACCACCTAGGATAGCCGCTACAACCGGGAGTAGATGGACGAGCACTCGTGGATGGAAGAATGGAATGAATGTGTTGAGTAAGATATATGCCACCACTGGCAATCGTACCTGCCATTCGAGGGGTAGCTCGCCAGGAAAATCCGCCAGCAAGACGATGATGAACCAGTAAAGTATGAATGAAACACCTACAATAGACAGGCGGATGACCGCGCTGGTCTTATTCCTAGCGAGGAGCAAATCCACAAATGGTTTGAAGAAAGACTGTACTGCACTGGTTGGACGGACGTGTGCTGGTTGACTCATCGTCCCCCTCCAGCATTAGTTTCCAAGCAATTTGCATTCAGCGATGAAAGTTCATCCAATATTTCATTTAGCTGGATCACCAGGTTGGTGCTGTCGATTACCAGGCCTCGTTGACTGCAAAGGCGGATGGCGCTATGGATGACATACCTGAGCGAGTCCCGCATCTGGGGCGTCTTGCCTTCTCCCAATTGCTGTCGCAACTCGGTGGTCAGATCGCGGATGAGGGTGGCGCAAGCTTCCGCTTCCCCTCGATGGCGAACATCCTTTAACTCTTCCTTTGCCCTGGCGAGTGCTGCTTGTACGTCGCCTGCCCAGGTCTCGCGCCAGCGCAGCATCCGTTCCTTGCGTACATCATCGGGCAGATAAAGATCGGTAATCCCCCCCACACTCAGCACGCGTATGCCGCGTGAGAGAAGAACGGAGTACTCACGACTGACATCTACTTGACGTTTGCCGTTAACAGTCCGGGTCTCTACTGTGTGGCAGGTCAAGCGATCCTGAATGAGGTCTTTGATAACCTGCAATGGGGGGGTATCGGTCTTCTCCTGATTGACCAACTCCTGGAGGGTTTTATCTTTGACCATCTCGCGCCATAGATCAATGGCCAAGCGCAGAGGAAGCTTGATCCAAGGTAGATCTTCGAATTCACTGTAAGCGTGGCCGTAGACAGCTCTTTCCGCGGCTGTCTGGTTGAAGTCGTAAGGTGGTTGACCGGCATCACGACCTTCCCGCGGCTCATCACTGTGTCCTGGGTCAAGCATGAAGGTGATGTTTAAGTCGGTTGAGACGGGAATTCCGTCGCGAGTGATGGCAAACGAATTGACTCCTTCTAGTTTGACCGGCTCGCCAGCTGGAGGGGTAAAACCTTTGGTCGTGCGGACCTGACGGCGGAGGTCGAGTGATTCAGCTCGCCACTCCCCCCGGTGGCTGAAAGTCACGCCAGGTCCGACGGGTCGGGTGAAGTGGGTAGTAGTGCGTAAAACAGCGGTACTGGCATAATCTATCAGGAAGACACCCGGCGCCCTGCGCATCTGCTCTCCGTATGCTTCTTTGGCTTCCCCATTACGGATGAAAGTCACCGGGCCACGCTCACCGATTAGAAAACCGAGCAGGCGACGAAACGCGGCCAGACGCTCCTTCGGTTTACGAACTGGAAGCACGAATTGAGCGATGAAACCGGTGATAATCAGCAAGGTGATCAAACCTAGACTTAGGTGGGTGAAGATTGTCCGAGTAACTGATACGCTGTCGCCGAGCAGAACATAAATATTGATCGGTATCCAGGCTCCCAATATCGCCAGGCGAAAGAACGCTGCCAGCATTTTTTGGGTTTCACGGATCCAAAACAGGAGATTGGCGATGAAAATAAAAAGGGCAACGGCTGAGAACAAACCCAGGATCAGGATAATATCAGTGAGAAGCCCAGGGGTCACAAATTCGATTGCGGCGTTGATAGCCCAATAATACAATCCGGCAGTGATCCCAAAGCCGAGGAGGAAAATAAAACCTGGACGGCGGTGAAGAGGTACAACGTCCATAGTTCCGAGATTGTATCCCAAACACACGGTCCCGCCAAACGGTTTTTGTGTTTGAGTTGAATGTCTCAACTGAAAAGTGAAGGGGGTTTATTCACCGAGCAATAACTTGCCTTGGCGAGCTATACGAGATACCCTTGGGATGTAAATCGCGAAAGACCGCGGATAGTGTAAGGGTTAAGAGATGGTTACACGTCAATCAGAACTGCTTCGGGTGATGAGTAAATTATCTGAGGAACTGCCTGATCCTCACTGGGTCGCTTTAGTAGACAGTGATGGTCTGGTTATGGCGTGTGTTCCTGATGAACCTTCTGTGGAACCGGAGGGTATTTCGGCGATGACCGCGGCCCTGGTAATCACCGGTGAGCGTGTCTTGGAAGAGATCGAAGGTGGTCAATTCCACTACGCCAGTATATCTGGATCACAGCGACAACTCCTGATGGTCCTGCTGAATAAAGATCGATTCCTCTCAATCGGGTTGGGGCCCAAAGTTCCACCACGGGCTACCTTCAGTCTGCTCAGCCGCAGGATTCCTGAATTACTCCACGCGCTTCAGATGCGTTTTACCACCGTGTAATGTTATAGACGGATCTATATTCAGGGTGTGTTTTCTACTTGTATTTCTTAGATTAAGGGGGACATCGATGGTATTCCCAACCTTTCAGTTAACTATCACTACGCCCGTTTTCTCTCCCACCTGGCCAAGAACTGGACCGCAAATGTATTACGGAGATATAGGGGGTTAAGTAAACGAGGGGTCGATATCTCGACTTCAAGCCTGACTTCCGTTGTCGATCGGATGCTTACATTATTGGAGGCTCAGAAGTAGCTTTATCTGGGGGATTGTGAAAAGTTGCCAGGATTTTAGGTAGACGATAATATAGCCTAGTTGACTATCAGATGCTCGACACAGGAGGTTCCATGAGTCGAAGGAATATCCCTTTGGTTTGTGCGATTCTACTCGTCGCCAGTATGCTTGCCTGCAATTTACCATCAACTGCCACACCGGCGGCTACGGAGGTTGAACCGCCATTGGAAACTGAAACCCCGCCGGCGACCGCCGAGCCCCCAACATCGACATCAGAGCCACCAACCGCAGAGCCGCCCCCGGATCCATTAGTCGTCGTCCATCAAGGAGATAATTTCCATATCTATACCCTGGATGGCGCGTTGGTGGAAACCCGTTCGGCGACCGGTATGGCGACATGGGCTCACCCCAACTCGTACCAGGTGGTGGGGGATGCGATCTACTATGTGGACAGTGGCGGAACTGATCTGGGCGGCAATGTGAAACGGGTTACCGCAGCCGGCGTGGACGATCTCGCTTTCACCACTGTCCCTGATCTGGCAATCCTCAAATTCGCCGTCTCAGACGACCAATCGATGATCGCCTGGGCTGCAGGGGATTGGGGGAATAGCGAGCTGTGGACCTCGGACATCAACGGCGGTGGAGCACAATTAATTATCCAAAGCGACCCCGGCCTTGGGCTGGAGGATTTCTACGTCCTGGAAACATATCGCTGGACCGTGGATGGAGATCTGTTGTTTTCATGGCAGATTAGTGGTATTGGCAACCTGGCATATTTTGGATATTCAAGCATGTACCACTATAGTCCGGCGACCGGTGAGATCACTGCGCTGTATGAGGCACCGGCAAGTGGTGGTATGCCATGTTGGAGCATTGTCTCACCGGATGGGCTCTACCTGGTTGGAACCTGTATTGGTGAATCGGAGATCCCTGGCGTACGGGAGCGAGAGGTGAGCACCGGGATCGAGACCGTGTTGCCGTTGCTGCCCAACCAGGATCAATCGGGTTCGGCGGCCTATTCACCCTCTGGCTCAAGACTAGCCTACGCATATGTCAGAGGGGGTATGGACGATATTGACGGCTACATCGCCGTCCGCCTTAATCCGGGGGGTGATCCCCAATCCATCGCCTCAGTGCTCGACGGAAGCTTCAGGAATATCTATTGGGTTGATGAGGATCGGCTGGCGGTGCAGGGCTCTGAAGCGGATGTCACCGGCGTCTATCTGCTCACGATCGACGGTGTTCTTATGCCGATCGCTGAGGGCGAGTTGATCGGTCTGATGTGGCCTTGATCAATGGCGCAGAATAGATGGTGAAGTAGATATTGCTTACTATGTTCACCCTTTTATGGTTTGACCTTTTAGGGTATATCCTCTAGACTGGAATCGTGCTCGCTAAGATCTACGCTGCAGCTATCGTTGGGCTGGAGGGGGCAATTATCGAAGTTGAGGTGGACACCTCGCGCGGGCTTCCCTCCTTCACCATAGTTGGATTACCGGATACCGCTGTCCAGGAGAGCCGTGAGCGTGTCCAGGCAGCGGTGAAGAACGCCGGTTTGATTTTCCCGCGCCAACGGGTGACGGTGAATTTAGCGCCGGCTGCACTGCGCAAAGAGGGTCCGGCGTACGACCTGCCGATCGCCCTCGGCGTGATAGCAGCCACCGAGCAGATCCTCCCCGAGTGGCTTGAGGGGGCGCTGGTCGTCGGCGAGTTGTCACTCGACGGTTCGGTGCGGCATGTGCGGGGGGTGTTGCCGATGGCCGCGCTTGCCCGACAAGAAGGCATCTCCCGGTTGATGGTGCCAGCGGTCAATGCCGCTGAAGCGGCGCTGATTTCCGATGTGGAAGTTATTCCAGTTGAGTCGCTCACCGTTCTGGTGAACCACCTGTCAGGGGTGGTGCCTATTCCCCCGTTCGAACCGGCTGAGATTCCTGAGGACTTTGAGCATGTCGGGACCGATTTTCGAGAAATCAAGGGTCAGGAGCATGTCAAGCGGGCGATGGAGGTCGCTGCGGCTGGGGGACACAACGTTCTAATGACCGGACCTCCAGGAGCAGGGAAGACGCTTCTGGCACGCGCTCTGCCGTCGATATTGCCTGCGATGACAGTGGAGGAAGCACTCGACGTGACCCAGGTCTATTCAGTTGCTGATCAGCTTCCTTCTGACATTCCCCTCATCCGGACAAGACCTTTCCGTGCCCCACATCACACTATCTCTCACGCCGGCTTAGTGGGTGGTGGCAACTGGCCGCGACCAGGCGAGATCTCGCTCGCCCACCGCGGGGTGCTCTTCCTGGATGAGCTGCCGGAGTTTGCTATGCGGGTGTTGGAGGTAATGCGCCAACCGCTGGAGGACAGGGTGGTGACTATCAGTCGAGCGCGCGGCACAGCGACGTTTCCAGCCAACTTCATGTTGGTGGCGGCGATGAACCCCTGCCCATGCGGCTACTTCGGTGATCCGGTGCGAGAATGCACGTGCTCTCCGTCGACGGTCACCCGCTACCAGAAGAGAATCTCAGGTCCCTTGCTCGACCGGATTGACATCCACGTCGAGGTACC